>DAOVBF010000160.1 GCA_030673955.1 Deltaproteobacteria bacterium | reverse complement strand
GCCCTCCGCAACCAGGACATGCTGGTAGAAGTCGCCGAAGCCCCGCTGCCTCTCGGTCCGCTGGAGGAGCGCGGTCAGGCCAGGAAGGAGCTGGGTTGCCTCGATGCCTCCCAGGCTGCCGTGAAACAGCTGCGCGCGCGCGAGGTCACGGATTCCCGAGACGCGTAGCCTGCGATTTCCTCGGAAGGCGCCCTCACCGCGCGCGGCGCTCCAGCGCGTAGCAAGGGCGGGAGCGCTCACCAGCCCGGCGACCACCTCGCCTGCCTTCTCGATGGCGAACAAGCTGGCGAAGATCGGAATGCCGCGGACGAAGTTCCGTGTGGCGTCGATCGGGTCGATGATCAGCCGGGTCTCCCCCGGGCCTGTCGTCTCGCCCTGCTCCTCGCCCAGGATGCCTAGCCCCGGATGTCTCTGGGAGGTCAGGCGGCGTGCGGCCTCCTCGATGGCCAGGTCGGCCTCGCTGACCGGCCCCAGGTTCGGCTTCTCCTCCACGCGAAGGTCTTGACTCCGGAAGTAGCGCAGGGCCGTGGGGTCGGCCCCGTTGGCCAGCTCCTCGAGAAAACCGAGCCATCCGCGCGGATCCATGCCGGGGATACTAGCGGCGACGGGGACGTTGGTTAAGAAGTTTAGAAACGCGCGGCGGGGAGCCGGGCGGACCCCCTGCGGCCTCGAGCGCTCTAACGAGCCAGACTTAACTACTTAACCAACGTCCCCCTGCACGGTCTACGGCGGAGCAGGCGAAGCTCACGAGCGTCTGAGGATCGATGGCGTCCTTGTGCGGAGTGGTGGAGGCGAGACCCACCACGACCTGGCAGGACACCGGACCGGCGCTCGTTTCCAGCGCGCCCTGCTCGATGCCGAAGCGGATCCGCTCGGCTGCCTGAGCCAGGTTGGGGCCGCCGCATCCGGGGGCGAGCACCGCGATCTGATCCTCGGCAAGTCGAGCGGTGTAATCGGTCTGGCGGGTCAGCCGCGAAACACGCTCCCCGATCCCCGCGAGTACCTCCAGCGTCACCGCGTGCCCCTGGTGCTCAGCAATCGACTTCAGGTTCTCGACCTCGAAGATGATGAGTCCGATCGGACGGTGAATCTCCCGGGCGCGGCGGTGGAAGGAGTCGAGGAGCTGCTCGAAGGCAGGACGACAGAGCAGGCCCGTCTCCGCGTCGAGGTTCTCCGGTTCCTGCCCCGGCGCCGGCACGTCACCAAATGAGGTTCGGCCCAGAGCCAGGGTCCCGGCGAGATCGCGCGCGCTCTGGTCGGCCTCGAGGGCGAGCCGACTGAGCGCCTGGTTTGCCTCGTCCAGAAGCTCGTCGTAGCTGCGCTGCTCTCCCGCCGGAATCTCGAAAAGCGCTGCTGTCTCGCGCAGCTCGGTGGGGAGCTCCGTCACGATGCCACGCGCCACGACGACCGGAATTCCGAGCAGGCCCGAGACACGGTGCTCGAGCGACGCGATCTTGTCCGTGAATCCGGGGACGGTGAGCGCCCGCGCACAGAGCCAGGCCGCGAGCAGCGTGCGCGCTTGCAGCTCTGCCGAGGCGTCAGCTGGGGCCAGGGTGGGATCGTGGTGGAAGGTGACCAGCTCCACGAGGTGTTTCGGGAATCTCCAGGCTTCGAGCAGGAGACCTCCGAGCCGCGTGTGGGTGGTTTCGAGACACCGTTGCTCGAGCTCGAGCAAGTCGGCCTCGCCGCTGTAGAAACGGTCGAGGATTCCCGCATACTCCGGCACGGCGCGGTGCATCAACAGCGCGCCGCAGTCCGCGACGAGGCCGGCGAGGAAGGCTTCCTCGACGTCCCATCCGCCGAGCTCGTTTGCGAGCCGGCGAGCGGCCAGTGCGTTCATGAGCGATGTGCGCCAGAGCGCATCCAGACGCTCACCCCCGCTCGGGTCGCGAGAAAACGTCGAGAAGAATGAGAACGACAGCGCCACACTGCGAATGCTGTTCAGCCCGAGGTAGAGCACGGCATCCCGCAGCGAGGTAATCTCCCGGGCGAGCCCGTACAACGGGGAGTTGATGAGGCGGATGATCTTCACGGTGAGACTGGGTTCTACGCTGATCAGGTCCGCCAGCTGTGAGAGCTCGACCTCTCCCTGGCTGAGGAGATCGAGCAGCTTCTGAGCAACTCTGGGAACGGTGGGAACCGACGGCGATTGAAGCAGTTTGCGCTCGAGCTCGTTCATGACCACGCAGCAGTCCCCCGAAGTCTGCGATCGGCCCGGATTCCGCGGAAGTTGAGGACGCCGTCGCGAAAGCGCAAAATGGCGGGTGCAAAAACGGAGCATTCGACGGGCGCTGGGCGTTGGCAAGCCGCGGTTTCCGGATCTGGGGATTGAGGGAGATGCCCGGCCCGCGAGCCGAGACGGCTCGGAGCTAGATCGAGCACCGACCCTTGAAACGGAAACGAGAGACTCCGATGCGACCTCCTTCCTCGGAAGCCACAGCCCTAGCCGCGAAAGCGATCCGGATCCTGACGGTCGATGCGGTTCGGCGGGCCCAGTCCGGCCACGTGGGGCTGCCGCTCGGTTGCGCCGAGCTGGCCGTAGTGCTGTTCAGCGAGTTCCTGCGCCACGACCCGAAAGACCCGGAGTGGCCCGACCGGGACCGTTTCGTGCTCTCCGGTGGCCACGGCTCCATGCTGCTCTATGCGCTCCTGCACCTCAGCGGCTACGAGCTCTCCATCGATGATCTTCGGAGCTTCCGCCAGCTCCGCTCGATCACCCCGGGGCATCCCGAGCACGGCCTCACCCCTGGGGTGGAGACCACCACGGGTCCCCTGGGCCAGGGCTTCGGGAACGCGGTTGGGATGGCGCTGGCCGAGCGCATCTTAGCCGCCCGCTTTGGCAGCGCGCTGGTGGACCATCGCACCTACGTGCTGGCGAGCGACGGAGACATGATGGAGGGCGTCGCTTCGGAGGGGGCCTCCCTGGCCGGCCACCTGGGATTGGGACGCCTGATCGTGCTCTACGATGACAACCGGATCACCATCGACGGCCCGACCAGTCTCGCGTTCTCGGAGAGCGTGTCGGGCCGCTTCGAAGCGTACGGCTGGGACGTCCAGAGAGTCGACGGCCACGAGCCGGCGCAGGTGCGGGCAGCGTTGGAGCACGCGTCGCGGGAGGAGGATCGTCCCCACCTCGTTGTGTGCCGCACGCGGATCGGCTTCGGGTCGCCCGTGGCGGAGACATCGGCCGCGCACGGCGCGATCGGGGACGAGCGTACGGAGCAGACGCGCGAGAACCTGGGCTGGACGCTGCCTCCCTTCGAGGTGCCCGACGAGGTGCACGAGGTCTTCCGCCCCAACGCCGAGCGCGGCGCTGCGCTGCGCCGGGATTGGCAGGCGCGATGTGGCCAGGCCCTCGCGGATCCCGGGCTGGCAGAGCTGTGGGGGGCATTGATGGAGCGACGTCTGCCGGAAGATCTGGCCTTGCTTTGGCCGGATTTCCGACGCGAGAAGCCGATGGCCACGCGGCAGGCATCGGGACGTATCCTCAATGCCGTCGCCCCGAAGCTGCCGGCGCTCATCACGGGCTCGGCGGACCTCACGGAGTCCAATGCCACGCTCATCAAGGACGAGTCGCAGGTCGAGCGGGGCAAGTTCGAGGGCCGCAACCTGAGTTTCGGCGTCCGGGAGCACGCGATGGCGGCCATCGCCAGCGGCCTCACACTCCACGGCGGTGTTCGCCCCTACATCGGGACCTTTCTGGTCTTCAGCGACTACATGCGTCCATCCCTGCGCCTGGCGGCACTGATGCGCCAGCCTGCGATCTACGGCTTCACGCACGACTCGATCTTCGTGGGCGAGGACGGGCCGACGCATCAGCCGGTCGAGCAGATCGCTGCCCTGCGCACTATTCCCAACCTGATGGTCTGGAGGCCTGCCGACGCCCGCGAGACCCTCGCTGCGTGGAACGTGGCACTGGCGCGGGACGATGGCCCCGTCGCCTTCGTTTTAAGCCGTCAAAAAGTTCCGATCCTGGAGGGAGAGGGCATCGAGGAGAAGGCGCGCCATGGCGGATACATCGTCTTGCCGGAGCCGGGCTCGACGGGGCCCGAGCTGATCCTGGTTGGAACCGGCTCCGAAACTCACCTTGCCGTCGCGGCCGCGCGTATTCTCGCCGGGGAAGGTCGGTTGGTTCGCGCTGTGTCGCTCCCCTGTCTCGAGCAGTTCCAGGCGCAGGATGGGCGCTACCGGGAGAGTGTGCTGCCCGAAGCCGTGGCGCGTCTCGTCATCGAGGCGGGTGTGGTTCAGGGGCTCGCAATGCTGCTTCGTTCACAGGACCGG
>DAOVBF010000043.1 GCA_030673955.1 Deltaproteobacteria bacterium | reverse complement strand
CGTAACATCCGGCGCTCGCGTTGCACAAGGCGGGGGCAAGCGCCGACCGGCGGGGGGTGGGCGCGGCCGCCGCGACTGGCGGGTTATCGGCGGGCAAAGCCCGCCTGCCCGCGCGGCGCGCGCGACGGCAACGCGCAGCGTTGCCGTGTGGCCGGACGGGCTTTGCCCGTCCGCTGCCACCAGTATCGTGCGTGCCTCACCCGGGACCCGCTAGACACGGAGCCGCGACAGTTTATCGACGGATAGCGGGACGTACGCGCGCACATCCGGGTCGCGGATGAAGAGCGGATCGCGTACCCGCTCCGGGTCGTAGCCGTCGCGCTGTAGATCCAGCTTGCGGAGCTTGAAGGTCGACGTCATGTCCGCCGCCTTCGCAACCCGGATGAAGACCGGCGCCGCATAGTGCGGCAGCCGATCCTCCGTGAACTCGTAGAACGCGCGGCCGTCAAACGCTTCCGGGTCTCGGAGCACGAGCGTCGCCATGCCCGCCTGTCCCTCCATACCCGGCACCTGCACGCCGTAGACGTTCGCGATCTCGAGGCCCGGGAAGCCGCCGAGCGCCTCGGCCACCTCCTGGGTAGAGACATTCTCACTCTTCCAGCGAAAGGTATCGCCGATGCGATCCACGAAATAGAAGTAGTCGTCCTCATCGCGGCGCAGGAGATCGCCGGAGCGATACCAACGGTCCCCCTTTTCAAAAACATCGCGCAGGATCTTTTGCTCTGTTGCTTCGACCGAGGTGTAGCCCTCGAAGCGGCCCGCCCCCGAATCGGGAAGGCCCGGGATCATGCCGATGAACTCGCCCACCTCGCCCGGCGCGCACTCGATGCAGAAGTCGTTCTCGTCGCGCACATGGCTCTCCGTCTCGATGTCGTAGAGGATGAGGCGGCCGTTGTGGAGCTCCCTGTAGGGGATTCGCCCGCACGAGCCGACCCGGTTGTCCAGGTTGATGAGCGAGGTGTTTGCTTCGGTCGAGCTCCAGCCTTCGAGAATCTGTTCGATCCCGAAGCGCTCCTGAAACTCGGCCCAGATGTCTCCCCCGAGACCAGCGCCCATCATCACCCGGATACGGTGATTCCGGTCGTCATCCCTCAGGGGGTGGTTCAGCAGATAGCGGCAGATCTCACCGATATATTGACAGGCTGTGACACCGTAGCGTCGTGCCTCGTCCCAGAAGCGGCTGGCGCTGAACTTACGTCGCAGCGCGATGGCGGCCCCCTGGGAGAGCGCGCAGGACACCACGACCATGCCGCCGGCACCGTGATAGAGGGGCAGGACGCCGTAGATCACCTCGTCGGGCCCGTATCCAGCCACGGCCGACATGCCGTCCCCAACCCCCAGAAAGCGCATGTGGCTGAGCCGTGCTGCCTTGGGAAGTCCCGTGGTGCCGGACGTAAACACGTAGAAGAGGTCGTCGCCAGCGACGAGGTTTGCACGCACGGCGGAATCGGGGTTCTCAGTGGGCATGCGCGCGAGCGCGTCGCTCAGGTTCAATGCACCCGCCGGGCATTGCGCATGGCCGCGGGGGTCCCCGGGATCCAGTGACACGTAAAGCGTCCAGGTACGGGCGATGTCCTGGCCCAAGCTGGACAGGTTTTCCAGACACTCGCGGCCGACGATGAGGTGTTTCGCTTCGGCCGTCTCGAGCGCGTGGCGAAGAGAGCGACCCCGGACGTTCGTGTTGATGAGGGCGACCGTGACGCCGAGCTTCGCGAGCCCGGCCCAGCTGACGATGAACTCGGGGCGGTTCTCCATCATGAGCGACACCACGTCGCCGGTGGCGAGCCCCGCCTGCAGCGCGGCGTGTGCCACGCGATTCGCTTCAGCGTTGAGCTCAGCGTAGGTGAGGCGCCGGTCCTCATAGAAGAGGAACGGGCGCTCGGGGTGGGCCGTGGCCTTCTCCTCGATACGGTCGCCGACGGTGTACTTCTGGCTGGGCCGGTGCTGGAGGGTCGCGGCGCCGAGCTTGGCGAGCTTCTGCTGGGTGGCATCGCGGTCGACGGTCACGAGCGGAATCTACCACAAGCGCTGGTTCGGTGTAGGATATCTCCGCTCGTGAGCCCTAAGGGATTCGTCACTCTGTGAGGAGGAAGCGTCTTGTATGTCTACGCAGTCACGGATGCACGTATGCCTCTGCGCGAGATTCCGGCGCATGCACAGCGGGCGGAGCGCATGGGCTATCACGGGCTCACGGTGCCCGAGGCGCTGCATGATGGGTTCCTGTCGGCGCTCCTGGCTCTCGAGCACACCCGAAACCTCAAGGTCGCCACGAGCATCGTGCTGGCCTTTCCGCGAAGTCCCATGACGGTCGCGTACGCGGCGTGGGATCTGCAATCGCTATCCGATGGGCGTCTCGAGCTCGGTCTCGGCACCCAGGTGAAAGGCAATATGGAAGGGCGCTACAGCGTCGAGTGGAAGAGCCCGATCCCGCGCATGCGCGATTACGTGACCGCTCTGCGAGCGATCTGGGATTGTTGGCAGAACGACACCCCGCTCCAGTTCGAGGGAGAGCACTATCGCTTTACTCGGATGCAGCCCTTCTTTAACCCGGGACCCATTGACCACGCCGGGATTCCGGTTTTTCTGGGTGGTGTGAACCCCCGCATCACACAGCTCGCGGGGGAGGCGGCCGACGGAATCATGACGCACCCTTCCAATACCAATCCGCGTTATCTGCGTGAACTGACGATTCCGAATATCGAGGTAGGTGCGAAGCGGGCCGGGTGCTCGCCCCGCGATGTGAGGATCGTGGCGGGTGGTTTCGTGGCGACGGGCCCGACCCGAGAAGCGGTCCGCGCCGAGCGCGAGCGCACTCGCGAGTACTTGACTTTTCTCTATTCCACACCCCAGTACTGGCCGTCGCTCGAGCTACACGGATGGGGTGACGTCGGGCGACGTCTGCATCGGCTCACTCGCGAGGGGCGTTGGCCGGAAATGCAAGGCGCCATCACGGACGAGATGCTGGATCAACTGGTGCCGACGGGTAGCTACGACGAGATCGCGGAGATCCTACGCGCTTGGTACGGCGGTCTGGTCTCGGGCATCACCTTTCCGATGCCTGACGACCCCGCCTACGATGCTGAGGCCACAGCTGTGATCGCCGCGCTGAAAGAGTGACTCATGCTGCAGGGACGCTGAAACCATCTTTTACCGGCTCGAGCTTCTCGAAGTGGGGGCCGAGTTGCTTGTGCAGGCTCTCGACGGTCCAGGCGTCCCCGTTCTCGAAGCGAGTGTCGGTGCTGGGCCGGCCCACGACCGTGAGCTGTTTGCCCCAGATGATGAAGACCTGGCCGGAGATGCGTTCGGCCTCGGGCGAGGCCAGGTAGCCCACCAGCGGTGTCACGTGCTCGGGAGCGAAGTTATCGAAGCCCGATTCGGGCTGGGCGAAGATGGCTCCCAGCGCACCGGAGTCGGTCATGCGCGTGCGCGCCCGCGGGCAGATGACGTTGGCCGTGACACCGTATCTGAGACAGGCCTGCGCCGCCGCCATGGTCATGGCCACGATGCCGGCCTTCGCCGCTGCGTAGTTGGGCTGTCCTGCGGAGCCGAAGAGAAACGCCTCCGAGGCGGTGCTGATAAGGCGAGCGTAGATGGGTCCGCCCTTGGCCTTCGATTGCTCGCGCCAGTAGGCGGTGGCGAAGCGCATGGTGCAGAAGTGACCCTTCAAATGCACGCGGATCACCGAGTCGAAGTCCTCCTCGCTCATGTTGAAGAGCATGCGGTCGCGGAGGAAGCCGGCGTTGTTGACCAGGATGTCGAGCTCGCCGAACTCATCGATCGCTTTCCTGATGAGGGCCTGGGCATCGTTCCAATCGGCGACGTCGCCGAAGTGAGCCAGCGCCTCGCCGCCCAGCTTCTTGATCTCTTCGACGACCGCCTCGGCGGGCCCCTCGTCCTTGCCGGAGCCGTCGGCCCGGGTGCCGAGATCGTTCACGACCACGCGCGCACCCAGCCGCGCGAGCTCGAGCGCTTCCACGCGGCCGAGGCCCCGTCCCGCCCCCGTTACGATGGCGACTTTCCCCTGTAGCACTAGAGGCGTTCGATAATGGTGCCTGTGCCCAGGGAAGAGCCACAGCACATGCTGATGAAAGCCGTGTTCTTGTCCCGTCGTTCGAGCTCGTGCAGCGCCGTCACGAGCAGCCGCGAGCCCGTGGCGCCCACCGGGTGCCCGAGGGCGATGGCACCGCCATTCACGTTGAGCTTGTCGATATCGGGCTCGAAAACGCGTATCCAGGACAGGACCACCGATGCGAAGGCCTCGTTCACCTCGTAGAGGTCGATATCGCTTAGCTTCATCCCCGTTTTTCGAAGGATCCTCTGGGTGGCGTCGACCGGGCCATCGAGCAGGTAGTAGGGATCGGCGCCCACCAACACCCCGGCGAGAATGCGCGCACGGGGCCTGAGACCCAGCTCCTTGGCCTTGTCCGCCGTCATCCAGAGGATAGCCGCGGCCCCGTCGGAGATCTGGGACGAGTTGCCCGCGGTGTGTATGCCTCCCTCGGCCACGGGCTTGAGCGCGGCGAGCCCCTCGAGGGTGCTCTCGCGGATGCCCTGATCGGTGTCGACCAGCCGGGTCTCGCCCGTGGGCTGGCTGTCCTCGCCGAGGATGGGCGCGTGGATGGGCAGGATCTCCCTCTTGAAGCGGCCCTCGTCACGGGCGCGGATCGCCTTGTTCTGGGAGCGCAGGGCGAGCTCGTCAGCTTCCTCGCGGGTGACGCCGCGCTTCGTGGCAATGCGCTCGGCGGCACGGAACTGATCCGGCGTCGAGTCCCATGGCCAGTCGTCTGGCTGGAAGAAGCCGGGGCCGTTGATCACGTTGGCGCCGAGGCCGACATGGCTCATGTGCTCCAGGCCGCAGCCGATCCCGATGTCGATATTGCCGGCCTTGATGAGGGCCGAGACGATGTTGTGTGCGTGCTGACCGGCGCCGCACTGGGAGTCCACCGTGGTGCCGGCCACGTCGTAGTTCTTGCCGCGGGTGAGCCATGCATTGCGGGTCACGTTGCCCGACTGCTCTCCGGCCTGGGTGACACAGCCCCCTATGATCTCTTCCACGGAACCCGGGTCGATGCCGGCTCTCTCGACGACCGCCTCCTGCACCTTCGCCAGGAGCTTGGTGGCGTGGAAAGGGCTGAGCCAGCCCCTGACTGGCTTGCCCCGTCCAATCGGAGTTCGCAGCGCCTCGACGATAACTGCTTCACGCATTCCGACTTCTCCTCATTCGTCTTATTGCATCTTTCCGATGAGCATGCCGCTCGTTGGTACGCCCACTCCCCCGGTGACCAGCACATGCTCGACCTTCTCGGGTTGGTTGCAGGACGTTCCGCGCAGGAGCCTTACCCCTTCGTTCACGCCGTTCATACCATGGATATAGGCCTCGCTCAGCTGTCCGCCGTTGGTGTTGGTCGGCAGTCGGCCGCCGAGCTCCATGTTGCCGTCCTTGACGAAGTCCTTGGCCTCGCCGCGCTTGCAGAAGCCGAAGGACTCGAGCTGCCAGAACACAATAGACGTGAAGGCGTCGTAAATGATGGCGGCATCCACGTCGTCCGGTCCCAGGCCGGCCATCTGATACATCTGCTTGGCCACCAGGTCCATCTCCGGCAAGTAGCTGATGCTCGGCCGGTAAAAGCTCGTCATCATCTCCTGGTCATCGGCCGCCGCCTGCGACACGCCGCGGATGAGGGCCGGCTTTTGTTTGAGGTCCCGAGCCCGCTCGGGCGTGGTGACGATACAGGCGCACCCGCCGTCACTCTCCTGACAGCAATCGAGGAGGCGCAACGGTTCGGCGATAAAGCGTGAGTTCTGGTGGTCCTCGATTGTTATGGGCTTCCCGTAGAAAAAAGCGTGGCGGTTGTTGACCGCATGCTTGCGAGTCGACACCGCGAGCTGGCCGAGATCCGTGCTCTTGCAGCCATACTCGTGCATGTAGCGTTGGGTGAACATGGCTACCCAGCTGGCGGGGGTCATGAGTCCGTAGGGCAGGTACCAGCTCCAGTGGATCAGGTCGGCGGTCACGATTCCCTCCGCGATCCCCGTACTGTAGCGTCGGCCCGAGCGCTCATTGAACGCGCGGTAGACCACGACGGTCTTTGCGGTACCGGTCGCCACGGCCATGACGGCCTGGTGGATCACTCCCAGGCAGGCGCCGCCGCCGTACCCGATCCGGCTGAAGAAGGTGATGTCTCCGATCCCGACAGCGCGAGCGACCTCGATCTCGTCGCTCGTGTCCATCGTGAAGGTGGTCATTCCGTCCACCTCACTCGGCTTGAGCCCGGCATCGTCGAGAGCCGCCTTCACGGCCTCGCATGCGAGCTGGAGCTCAGAGCGGCCCGAGTTCTTGGAAAACTCGGTCTGCCCGATTCCAACGATGGCTGCTTCGTCCTTGAGTGTCGTCGGCATGCGCTAAGCTCCTGTCGGTAGCGCCACCCTCACGGTTCCGGTGACGTGGTTTCCCCAGCTGTTCTTACCCGCGATCTCCACCTCCACCACGCCTTCGCTCTCATCCTTGGACTTCACCGATCCCGTCATCCGCATGGTGTCGCCCGGGAGGTTGGGGGTGCCGAGCTTGATGGCGACTCCCTTGAGGATGGCGTTGGCACCGGCCCAGTCGGTGACGTACCGGCCCACGAGGCCATTCGTGGTGAGAATGTTCATGAAGACGTCCTGCATGCCCTGGGCCTGGGCCGCCGCCTTGTCGTGATGGACCGGGGTGTAGTCCTGGGAGGCAAGTGCACCTCCGACGATCAGCGTAGTCGTGAGGTCGATGGCCTGCTCCGGGAGCTTGTCCCCGACGTTCACATCCTTGAAGTTGATGCTCTTGATGCTCATACCAGCTCCTGTGGTCCCGTCTGGGCCATGTCCCGACCCAGCCGGGCGAGCTGTGGCATGGCCGCGCCCAGGCTGAGCTCGAGGCTCTTGGACCAGAGGAAGTAACGATGAATGGGATAGTCGAGGTCCACGCCCAGGCCGCCGTGCAGGTGCTGGGCGGCGTTGGCGATGCGTGAGCCTGCGTCGGCGGCCCAGAACTTGGCCACCGCCGTCTCGCGAGCGGCCGCCTGAGCTCGAGAGAGCTTCCAGACGGCCCGCCAGGTGACCCAACGGAGACACTCTAGATCAATGTAGCAATCGGCGGCGCGGTGCTGGACGGCCTGGAAGGAACCGATGGGCACGCCGAACTGCTCCCGTTGGCGCACGTATTCGCTGGTGATCTCGATCGCTCTCTCGCAGACACCCAGCTGTGTCGAACAAGTGGCGACCAACGCACGCTCGTAGAGCCAGCTCGCGATCCGGCCACCGTTCTCGGCGTTGCCCCCGAGCAGATCCTCCTCGTCGACGCATACGCCCGAGAGTGTCAGCTCGAAGATGGGCTCCCCGGTCGATGTCTGCTGGCGCGTGAGCGCGATGCCGTCGGCCCGGGGATCCACCAGGAAGATGCCGACCCCATCTGGAGCCGCTGAAGTAGCCGCGGGCACCAGCACACGCTCGGCGAGGTGCAGCGCCGGGACGAAGCGCTTCTGGCCGTCGAGAACCCAGGTGGTGCCGTCCCTGCGCGCCCGGGTTGCGGGGCTGCCGGGATCCTCCGACTCCGCATCCATCAACGCGCCGCTCAGAATCGCGTTCCCGGCGGCCATGCGCGGGAGCCACGCCTTCTTCTGTGCCTCGCTGCCGAACTCGACGATGGGCATCGCGCCGAGCACCAGAGTGGGGAGCACCGGCACGGGCGCCACGGCGCGCCCGATCTCGTGCAGGAGCACGCAGACCTCCTGCAGACCGAAGCCCGTCCCGCCCAGAGCTTCGGGAACGACCAGCCCGAGCAGGCCGGCCTCGGCCAACGTGGACCAGAGCGCGCCGTCGAACCATTCCGGGTCGGCTTCGATCTCCCGAAGCCGCTCGGGGCTGACCTCCTTTTCCAGGATCCCGCGCGCGAGATCCCGCAGCATGATCTGGTCTTCGCTGAAGTTGAAGTCCATCGCCTGCACGGGTCCTACCTCACCGGCCGAAACAACGGCAGCTTGAGTTCGTCGTCGCCGTTCTCGATGGAAAGCTCCACGGGCATTCCGATGTGAACCTCCTCCGGCTCACAGCCCACCACGTTGGAGACGATGCGCGTTCCCTCCCCGAGCTCGATCACGGCTGCCACGAACGGGTACTCGTAGCCGGGGAACTGCGGGTGGTGCATCACCACGTAGCTGTAGACCTTGCCTCGACCTCGCGACT
>DAOVBF010000091.1 GCA_030673955.1 Deltaproteobacteria bacterium | reverse complement strand
AATGATGAGTGTGTCGGCACTGCGTGCCAGACCCTCCCAGTCGATACGTTGGTCCTCGCGGCTCTTGCCACGGTGACCCGTAACCACCGCCACCGACGAGGAAACCCTACGGTCCGTCACGGGAATGCCGGCGTAGCCGGGCGCCGCCAACACCGAGCTGATGCCGGGGACCACCTCGAAGGGAATCCCCGCCTCGGCGAGGGCGCTCGCCTCTTCGCCGCCCCGACCAAAGACGAAAGGATCGCCACCTTTGAGACGCACCACATACAGACCCTCGCGGGCCTTCCGGATCATGACCTCCGAGATCTCATCCTGAGGCACGCCCTTCGACCCGTCGCCACGCTTCCCCACGTCGATGCACTCGCACTCGGGAGGAGCCAGCTCCACGATGACCGGAGGGATCAGCGCGTCATACAACAAGACCTCGGCCGCGCGGATCTCACGGAGCGCGCGCACGGTCAGGAGATCGGGGTCGCCGGGGCCCGCACCCACGAGTACGACGCGTCCGCTCACACGCATGCCTCGAGAATGCGCCGGGCACCGCGCTGCAAGAGCTCCCGGCCCAATGTCACCCCGAGCGTCTCCGGGGCACGCAGCTCCCCCTCGGCCGAGCCCTCGATCCGCTCGTCGCCGTCGGGAGAGAGCACCAGCGCCCGCAGTCGCAGCCGCACGCCGTGGATCGTGGCGTGCACCGCCACGGGCGTGTGGCAGTCAGCTCCGATCTCGAATAGGAAGGCGCGCTCCGCGCGCACCTGCGCGGCGACATCCCGATCATCGATCTGCGCGATGATCTGCTGCACCTCCTCGTCGTCGATGCGCAACTCGACGGCGAGGGCGCCCTGGCCGCCGGCGGGGATGTAACGTTCCGGATCGAGTGGATCGAGGATCTGCTCGTCGAGGCCCAACCGGATCAGGCCCGCCGCAGCGAGGAGGACGCCGTCCAGACCCATCGTCTCGATCTTGGCCAGTCGTGTGGGGACGTTGCCACGCAGGGGCACGGGCTCGAGGTCCGGGCGCAAGCACTTCAAGAGCGCGATGCGGCGCAGGCTGCCGGTACCCACCCGGCTGCCGGGGGGCAGGGCGGCGAAGCGCCGTCCGGGGGCTCCGATGAAAACGTCTCGCGGGTCTTCGCGCTCGGGATATGCACCGACGGTGAGCCCCTCAGCCAGCTCCACGGGCATGTCTTTGCCGCTGTGGACCGCGATGTCGATCGTAGCGTTGAGCAGTGCGTCTTCGATCTCACGCAGCCAGAGGCCCTTACCTCCGACCTTGGAGAGCGGGCCCTTGAGCCGATCTCCGCTGGTCTCGATCTTGACGAGCGCCACCTCGTGGCCCAGTCCCCGGAGCAGATTGGCGACCCGCTCCGCCTGCGCGATGGCCAGCTCGCTTCCGCGTGTTCCCAGACGAAGCAACGTCACTCCTCGTCGTCCTCCAGCTCGAGCCCGAAGAGGCGTCGAAGTGCTTCGGCGTAGTAGGGCCCCCCGCCCTCCTCGCTCTCCGCTCGAAGACACTCGAGCGGCCGATGCAGCAGCTTCGCCACAATCCCCTCGGCCACACGCTCCAAGACCTCCTGGCGAGCGGGCGACGCATCCTCGAGGTCCGGTGCAACTCTGCGGACCTCCAGCTTGGCCAGATGATTCGCGTGATTCACGAGCTCGCGTATCGTCGGGATCAGGGGTAGGTGCGCTCGCCAGGCCTCGAAGCGATCCCGCTCACGGGAAAGAATCGCGAGGGCCGGTTCGACCGCAGCCCCACGCTGAGCACGGCCGCGCTCGGCGACCTCCTCCAAATCATCGAGGTCGTAGAGATAGACGTTCTCGATCTCGTTGACGGCGGAGTCCACGTTACGCGGGACTCCGAGGTCCACGAGGAGCAGGGGGCGCCCTCGGCGCGCCTGCATTGCCCCCTCGAGATCCGCAGGCCCCAGGATCGGACGATCGACCTGAACGGAGCTGATGGCGACGGACGCCGTGCCCAGCTCCGTCTGCAGGGCCTCCAAGCTCGCCGGTCGGCCAGACAGTCGTTTCGCCAGTCGGGTCGCGGACTCCAGCGTGCGGCTCAATACAACGACGCTCTCGACCCCCGCATCTTGAAGTCCCCGCAGGGCCGACTCCGCCATCTCCCCGGCGCCGATCAGAAGCGCCGTCTTCCCGTCGAGGGACTCAAAGAGCTCGCGGGCGAGCTGGACCCCTACACGAGCAAGCGAGACCGAAGACGCGCCCAGCCCCGTCTCGCTGCGAACACGCTTAGCGGCTCGAAAGGCGGTCTGGAGGAGCCGGTTCAGGATCGGACCGACGCTGCGCCCCGCTACGCCCGCGCGATACGCCGCCTTGATCTGCCCCAGGATCTGCGCCTCGCCCAGTACCATTGAATCCAGGCTGGCCGCCACGCGAAAGAGGTGCATCACGACATCGGCATCCCGCAGCTCGTAGATGTGCGAGGGTCCCGCGCTCCCGTCCCCCAGCTCGTGGCGGAGGAACGCGTGCAGACACTCCAGAGCCGACTCCTGCGCTCGCGAGACCGCCAGCAGCTCCGTCCGGTTACAGGTGGAGATGAGGACGACCTCGTCGATATCGGGGCTGCGTGCCAGCTTCTCGTTGAGACCGCCGAACTCGGACGGCGCCACGGCGTAGCGCTCGCGAATCGCCACAGGCGTAGTCCGATGGTTCAGACCGACCAGTAGCAGGTTCATGCGCCCGTCCCCAGCAGGCGGACTCCGATGTAGGAGAACGTCAGCACGACGAAGCCCAGCACCACGCCACGCGCCGGCAGGCGGCCCCGCTGCTGCCGCACGACGCGGCGGCCGACGGGGAGCAGGTAGACGGCCCACGCACCCAGCAACCAGAGGGTATGGCCCGTCCAGGGGCTCTCGCCCCGGTCCGCACACCAGACGAATCCCGTGACAACACCCAGCGAGAGGAGTGGGAACCCGAGGCTCAGGCTGAGGTGCTCGAATCGGTCGAGACCCTCCAGAGAGGGCAGCACGAAACGGGGACGGCGCTTGTACTTCAGCTCCCGTTCCTTGGTGAGATACGCGAGACCCGCCAGACTCGCGAGGGCAAGCAGACTGAATCCCGCCGTCGAGAGCAGGACGTGTGCGTGGGACCAGGCCCCACCGCTCTGCGGCCCCGGGACGGTCGGCTGCACCCAGCGCAGCGCCAGCTCCGCGAGGAGCGTGATCACCCCGGCAACGCCCCCCACCCAGGCCCCCACCGCGCGGATCCGGGCGATCCCGAGCGAGAACAGGTACGCAACGACGGTCAGCCAGGCGATCAGGGAGAGTGCAGCCGGGAAGCTTTCCAGCGGCACGACTGGCGTCTGACGATGCAAGTCAACGAAGCCGACGGCGTGGAGCAGGGCGCCCACGCCCAGCAACCAGACGACGCCGCGTGCTCCGCGCCCCTCCGTCCCGGTCAGCGCGCCGACCACCCACGCCGCAAGATAGAGCGCCGCGGCGAGTTCACACGCCAGGTGCGTCATGGCAGATCCCGGCGGACGCTCATCGTCTGAGCTTCTCCATCTGGGCCCGGATTCGCACGGCGTCGTCGACCTGCTCGAACACGCGATACGCGGGCTCCCCGAAGAGGACGAAGCGGATCTCCTCGAGGGAGGTCTCTCCCTCGATGTGCTTCCGGGCTTCGTCCAGTATGACCTCGGCGCAGCCCTGGACAGAGAGGCCCCCGACTCCGGTTCCGATCGCGGGAAACGCGACGGACCGGAGTCCCCGCTCCCGCGAGAGCTCCAAACACCGGCGCGTGACCGCGCGCAGCGCCTCCTCTGTCGTGGGACTCCCAGGATCCATGCTCGCCGCGTGGATGACGTAGCGAGCCGGCAGCTGACCCGCACCGGTGATGACGGCTTCGCCGAGGGCGACGGGCGCCAGCCGGTCACACTCCTCCTGAATGGAAGGTCCACCTCGCTCCCGGATCGCGCCGGCAACGCCGCTCCCGAGCTTGAGTTCGGTATTGGCCGCGTTCACGATCGCATCCACCTCCGCTCGGGTGATGTCTCCCTCGACCACACGAATTCGGCCCATCGGCATCCCTCGGCGGCAGGCCGCAGCCCCCGCGCTCCATGACGGCGCCCCACGCGCTTCACCGCTCGAAACCAATCGCGCGGGTAGCACCCCGGCGCTAGGGGCACCACTTCCTGGCACGCGGGACCGGCCGCCGGCGCTTATTCCCGGTCGCCGTCCCAACATCTTCGCCGCCCGATGCTGGCGAGGCAAGCTTCCCAACGGCGGCGGCGCCAGGGCTCTGTTAGAATCGGGCCGCATGCGGCGGCTTTCGTCTGGCATCCTGTGGGCCGCCCTCCTTATCGGCCTCGGTTGCCCGGCGCCCCAGCGGTCCTTTGCCGTGGTCTCGCCTGAGGAGGCGCAGGTCTTGCTTCGCAAGGGCGGTCTCAGCGTGGTGGAGGCCGCTCCGACGGACTCCCCGGGGCCGGGCAAGGCTCTGGAAGCGACCCCGGGACGGCTTCCGGAGCAGACGAAGCGGTCGGCTCCAGCGCCGGAGGCTCCACGGGGCGGCGTGCTCGTCATCGCCTCGACGGCGCCGGCGGGCTACCGCACCGCTGCCGCCCTCTCCCGCTCGGGAAACCGTCCCACATACGTGTGCATCTCAGAAAATGCGGAAGAGCGCAGCAGACTGTATGCTCTGGCGCTCCAAACCAGGGAGATCGTTCGTGATGGAGATTATTGACGTCACCGATGCGACCTTCGAGGACGAGGTCCTAAAGTCGGAAAAGCCCGTGCTGGTCGACTTCTGGGCGGAGTGGTGCGCTCCGTGTCGTGCGTTGGCGCCAGTGATCAAGGAGCTCGCCGCGGAGTACGGTGATCGCCTGCGGGTCGCGAAGATGGACGTGGATGCCAATCCGAGTACCACGGCCAAGCTCAGCATCCGGGCCATGCCGACCTTGCTTTTTATCAAGAACGGTCAGGTCGCCGACTCTCTCGTCGGCGCTCACCCCAAGCGGAAGCTCTCCGAGCACATCGATCAACTACTGGCGGGCTAGCGGTTCGCGGAACAAGCGCACGGGCCAATGGCGCCGCCGTGCCTCGCGGTAGAGAAGCGGATCGGGGTTGACGACCTGCGGGTGTCCGACAACTTCGAGCAGGGGCAGATCGGTGATCGAGTCGCTGTAGAAGTAGCTCTTGGCCAGATCGATGCCCTCCTGCTCGATCAGCTGCTGCACCCAGTAGATCTTGCCCTCGCCAAAGCAGATAGGTTGGAGCACGCGTCCCGTGAACCGACCATCCTGCACCTCGAGGTGCGTGTGCATGATGTGCTTCACGCCTAAGTGCGCCGCAAGTGGCCGGATCACGAACTTGCTTGCTCCCGAAACCAGCGCGACGATGTGTCCCTGCTCCGCGTGCTGGCGTGCGAGCTCCTCGGCTTCCCCGTAGATCTTCGGTCGAACGTACTCACGGAACCACTGGTTGGCTTCGCGGCTGAGGGTGCGCTCGCTACGACCCTTCAGCTGCTGCATGGTTTTCTCGGTCCAGCGCTCGATGTCGAGCAGGTTCAGCTTGTACTGCAGGTAGGGACCGAGGCTGCGAATCAGCGTGAGCCAGTCGATCTGGCCGCGATCGTAGAGCGCCCGCAGGTAGAGCGTCCCCGAGTTTTCCGAGATGATGGTCTTGTCCACGTCGAAGAACACTCCGACGCGTGAACGCTTTGCCCGGCGCATGGTTCCATTCTATCCAAGTCAGCCTTAGCGGGGAACCGGGAGGAGCACCCCAGAGTTCCTAGAACACGTAGCGTCGCATCGAGATATTCATCAGCAGCCCGGTCCCGACCAGGCAGGTCAGCAGCGAGGAGCCACCGTAGG
>DAOVBF010000151.1 GCA_030673955.1 Deltaproteobacteria bacterium | reverse complement strand
GCATCGCGGGGCGAAGTGCGAATCCCCTTGCCAGCGCGCTCGAAGAAGCGTATGGCCAGCGCCGCAACCCCGCTGCTCCCTCCCCAGTCCAGGTAGTGAAGCCGAAGGCCGTTGACCTCGACGAACTTCTCCTCGGGTTTCATAGCCATAGGCAAGTCTCCTCCTGCGCCTGAGCCTGCGCTTCGGGCCCCCTATTATCCACCATCCTGGCGCGAATTTGGGCCTGCACGGCGCCGGGCGGATGCCGTCCCCCAGAGTCGGGTAACTTCCGAGGATACCCGGGGGCTTGCGTCACTCGCTGCTTCCTCAGATCACGTTGCTGCGAGCTAGAGCAGCTCTTCGGCCAGTAATCTGAGTACGGCAGGGTCCTGCGTTCCCGCGATGAGCGTCGTGACGGGGCTCTCGAGCCAGGGCCCGAGTCGCTCGCGGATGCGTTCGGGTGGACCGACCAGGGAGATCTCGTCGGCGATCTCGTCGGGCACGGCGGCGATGGCCTCGGCGCGCCTGCCGCTGAGAAAGAGTTCCTGGATACGGGCCACGGGCTCGCCGAAGCCCATGCGCCCGAGCAGGTTCACATGGAAGTTTTGCTGGGGCGCCCCCATGCCGCCCATGTAGAAAGCGAGGCTGGCCTTGATCGGCATCAGGGCCTGAGCGATGTCGTTGTTGATATTGACCACAACCGTAGCCGCGATTTCGAAGCCGTCCTTCATGCCCCGCAAGGGCTCCTCGAAGATTCCGAAGCGGAACGGCGATACGAAGAGCGGCAGCCAGCCGTCGGCGATTTCCGCGGCCAGTGCCACGTTTTTGGGTCCTTCCGCGCCGAGGTAGATCGGGATGTGGCTGCGAAGGGGATGCACGATGAGCGTCAACGGCTTGCCCAGGCCGGTGCCACCCGGAACGGGAAGCGGGTAGTGCTTGCCCGCGTACTCGACCGGCTCCTCGCGGCGCAGGATCTTGCGCACGATCTCGACGAACTCGCGCGTACGGGCGAGGGGTTTCGGAAACGGCTGACCGTACCAGCCCTCCACGACCTGAGGGCCCGACACACCCATGCCGAGAATCAGGCGGCCTTTGGACAGGTGATCGATGGTGGCTGCCGTCATTGCCACACAAGCCGGTGTACGAGCCGAGATCTGCATGACAGCCGTGCCAAGCTTGATGCGCGAGGTCCGCGCGCCCACCCAGCAAAGAGGTGAGAAGACGTCGGACCCGTATGCTTCGGCAAACCAGGCGGAGTCGTAGCCGAGCTGCTCGGCCTCCCGGACCAGGTCAATCGGATCGTTGGGCTGGGCGCCCCAGTAGCCAAGCATAAGCCCGAGTCGCATCAGGTGGCTCCTCTCTCTATCCACGATACACGATCCTCGACCCTTGGTGCGAGCGTGCCGCTTACGGGCCAGCGACGGGTGCAGCCTGCTCTCAGGGAAAGGGCAGCTGATCGGGCTCGGGCAGATCTGTGCGCTTCTGGGGCGGAAGCGCTTCATAGAGCTGGCGGTAGATGTGGTGGGCGCGCCGCAAGGTGTAGGGATCGTCGACACCCACGCGCGGGCCGTCCCGAATCACGCGCAGGGCGCCGCGTGCGAGGTCGGAGACGGACCCGGGACGCGCCTGCCGATAGCGCTCCCAGATCTCCAGCAGGGTGGCGCGCAGACGTGCCGGGCTCTCGAAGGCTTCGGGGGCCAGCAGGATCGTGCGACGCTGGCCGATCAGCGCGAGATCCGCGCAGGCCATACCGTCGCAAACCGTGTAGCGGTTCTGGCGGAAGCGGACATCCGCATCGAACTCGAAGCCGGCTGCCGCTAGGTCAGCCAGCGCGGTCTCGATCGAGGGCTTCGGCTGCGAGGTTCGGAGCGCGCTACACGCGAGCGTGATCGCGAGAGAGAGTGTCAGCGCGACGCAGAGGCGCAAGATCGATCAGGGGGCGGCAGCCTTCCGCCGTCGTCGCCGTCGGCGAGGGCGTCCCTCCCCCGAAGTCGCGGTGCCGTGGGCTGACTCCGGGGCCGACGAGGCGTCGGGCTTCGCCGAAGGGGCGGCCGCAGGCCCGCCTCGCTCCCGGGCGTACGAGAAGAGGATGGCCGCGAGATGATGTCGCCCGGCGTCGGTTGCTGCCAGGCGCTCGACGACCGGCAGGAACTCATCCTGTCGTACGCGCCGCTCCCGCTCGGAAATGTGCCGCAGATCGTGCTCGAGCTGGATCTCGAGGCGTTGCGCGATGCGTTCGGTGGCCTCGTCCTTGGTGGGGATCTTCCGCTCGGGGATCTTGAGCTGGTTGACGTTCTGGACATCGCGGAAGTTTCCGATGTCGAGACCCGAGACGAGCGAAATGGCGGTGCCGGTCTTACCGGCCCGGCCCGTGCGCCCCGTGCGATGCAGATACATCTCGGGCGAGTCGGGGGAACTGTAGGAAATCACGTGGGAGAGGTCGCTGATATCGATGCCGCGTGCCGCTACGTCGGTGGCCACCAAGAACCGCAGCTCCCCCGCCTTGATTCGCCGCATGACCGACTCGCGGGCGGCCTGGGTCATCTCTCCCTGAATCATGTCTGCATCGAGCTGGCTGCGCTTGAGAAACGCACCGACGAAGCGCACGTCGGCGCGGGTGTTGCAGAAGATGATGGCCGAGTCCGGATCCTCATGCTGAATGATTCTGAGCAGCATCGCGTCCTTCTCCTGCGCGGACACGATGTAGTGATAGTGCTCGATCTCCTCCGGGCTGCGGACTCCTCCCTCCGTGAGCGAGATGAATTCCGGCTCGTGCAGGAATGCGCGCGCGAGGGAGCGGACGCGCGCGGGCATCGTTGCTGAAAAGAGGCCGGTCTGCCGCTTCTTGGGCACGAACCTCTGGATCTCGCGCATGTCGGGCCAGAAGCCCAAGCTCAACAGCTCGTCCGCCTCGTCGATGATGAGGACCTTCACGGCATCCAGCTTCATGACGCGCGAGTTGAGATGGTCCAGAATCCGTCCGGGCGTTCCGGCGATCACATGAACCCCCCGTCGGAGTCCATCGAGCTGGGGTGCGTAGGCCGTACCGCCGTAGATGGGGAGAGTCTCGATGCCTTTGGCGCGCCCCATCGTGGTGAGCTCTTGCGCGATCTGGTTGGCCAGCTCCCGCGTGGGAGCCAGCATGAGGGCCTGGATGGCACGCTGCTCGGGATCCAGGCGCTCGACGATGGGCAGCCCGAAGGCTCCCGTCTTTCCGCTTCCCGTGATGGCTTGAACGATGAGATCCTTTCCATCGCGCATCAGTGGGATCACGCGGCTCTGGACGGGCATGGGAGCCGTCCAACCCAGCTCCCGAATCCCTTGGCGGATCTCCTCCGGGAATGATTCGAAACTGTCGAGCTCTTCACTCATGGAATCGGTTCAATCCTTTCCTTCTCGACGCCAGCCAGCGTGGCTTCCACCATCCCCCTCACGTCGAGCCCGCCCTCCAAGGACGCGACCGCTTCCGGCCGCGTCCAGGTCGCAGGGTGGCTCGGCATCAGGTAGCTGCAGCAATCCTCATCCGGCTCGATGGAGATCTCATAGGTTCCGATGCGCTGGGCCAGGACGATGATCTCGGCCTTGTCGGTGCTGATGAGGGGCCGGAGTACGGGCAGCGTAGCAGCCCGGTTGGTGGTGTCGAGATTGCCGAGGGTTTGGGATGAGACCTGTCCCAGGCTCTCCCCTGTCACCAGCGCCAGCGCCCCCTCTCGCGCGGCGAGCAACTCGGCGATGCGTAGCATGAACCGGCGGTACAGCACGATGCGCGGGTCGGAGGGCGCTTCCCGCACGAGGGTCTGCTGGAGTTCGCCGAAGGGCACCATGTAGAGGCAGACCGGCCCCTGATAACTCGCCAGGCCCGCCACCAGCTCACGCACCTTTTCCTGCGACGCCTCGTTCGTGAACGGGTGACTATGGAAGTGGACATAGCTGAGCGCACAGCCCCGCTTCAACATTTGGTACGCGGCCACCGGCGAGTCGATCCCGCCGGAGATCAGGCTCAGAGCGCGACCGGCCGTCCCCACCGGCAGGCCCCGGAGACCGGGGATCTTCTCGTGGAGGAGGAGCGCCTCGCGCGAGAGCACGTGCACTTCGATCCAGAGCTCGGGGTTGGACAGCTCGACCCGCGCCCCGCTCCGCTGCCGGATCCGTTCGCCGAGGTGTTGCGCGAGTTCGCGGGAGGTGAAGGGGAGAGTCTTGTCCACGCGCCGGATCCGAACGCCGAAGCTCTCGAAGCTGCGGCTCTTGATGAAGTCATCCACCGCCTGCTCGATCTCCGGCAGGCTGGGGCCGCTGAGCGTGACCCGGCTGAAGTAAGCCACCCCGAAGACGGTCTCGATCCGGCGCCGCGCTGCCTCGAAGGGCGTGTGCTCCGGTAACTCCACG
>DAOVBF010000107.1 GCA_030673955.1 Deltaproteobacteria bacterium | reverse complement strand
CTTCGATCCGAAATCCGCGCACTCACGATCACGACCCGCCCGCCCGCCGCCGCCGTCGCCCGGATCAGGTTCGGCCAGAGCTCTGTCTCGACCAACACGAGCGTCCGGACGCGCGCGCGACGCACCGACCAGCCCGCCAGGCCCGGCAGATCGAGCGGCACCAGCCGCACGGGCAGGCTCGGGAAGCGCTCCCGCAGCCGGTCCCGGCCGGTGACGGTCATGCTCGTCGCGAGCAACGGCACACCGCGCTCGCGCAGCAGGGACAGAAGCGGCGCCGCGGCCTCGGCTTCACCGACGCTGGCGACATGGACCCAGACCGTCCCCTCACCGAGCAAGGGTAGCGGCGTCCAGCGCTCGGCGAAGCCGCGCCGGCGCGAGGACGAGGCCAGGACCCAGGGTAGCCAGACGGGAGCGCCCAGAATCAGGCCAGCAACCCACAACACGTTGTAGAGCCAGATCACGCGGGAGCCCTCACCCGCGCTCGGCCACCTCGAGCACGAGGTCGGCGGCGCGTTCAGCGGCACCGGGGGGTCCGAGCTGAGCCGTGACGTCTGCAAAGTCTCGACGCATGGCCTCCGCTGCCTCCGGATCGCTCAGCAGCTGCCCGACCAGCGCCGCGACCGCCGCGGGCCGCGCCATGCTCTGGAGCCTCTCGGGCACCACACCGGTCTCCGCGATCAGATTGACCATGCAGGCGGAGGGGACGCGGGTCACTCGCTGTGCGATCGCGAAGCTTATGCGGTTCACCCTGTGCGTCACCACCAGAGGCACTCCGAGCAGGGCCGCTTCGACGGTCGCCGTCCCCGGCGCGCTGATCAGGCACGTCGAGAGGGCCATCCCCTCGTGCGTCCGACCCCGAACGGCCCGGACATACTCTGGAAGCTCGGGCGTCTCCGATGTCAGGGTCGGCGCCAGAAGTAGAAGGATCTGCAGATGGGGCATGGCTTGGTGCAGGAGCTTCGCCGTCTCCAGCACGCAGGGCAGATTCCCGGCGATCTCGTTGCGGCGGCTGCCCGGGAGAAGCCCCAGCAGTGGCCGCCCCAAGTCGATGCCCAGCTCCTGCGCGACGCGCTCCGGCTGCAGCGCACGCCGCACCGCTGCCATGCGATCCACCAGCGGGTGACCGACGAAGGTCGCCGGCACTCCCGCCTCGCGTAGCAGCGCCTCCTCGAACGGAAAGATGACACCGACGTGATCCACCCGGCGTCGCAGCTTGCGCAGGCGTCCGGCGCGCCAGGCCCAGACCTGTGGGGCGACGTAATACAGCACCGGTATGCCGAGTCGGCGGGCCACCGCGGCAAGCGGCAGGTTCAGGTCAGGCGAGTCGACCAGCACCACGATGTCGGGGGACCCCGCGCGCAGCGCTCGGCGCAGCTCCGCATACGCTCGGAGCAATCGGGGCAGGCTCGAGACGATCTCCACCAACCCCCCGACCGCCAGCTCCGACTGCGGGACGACGGACTCCAGACCCATGGCCTTCAGCGCATCTCCGCCCAGGCCGAATACGCTCAGCGCATCGCAATGCTTGCGCAGCGCCTCGACAAGCGCGGCCGCGTGCAGGTCGCCCGACGCATCCGAGGTCGAGAGAAAGACCCTCACAGGAGCTCCTCGAGCGGCGGGATGCTCTCCTGGATGCGAAGCGCCAGGTCCAGCGCGCGGCAGCCATCCTCTCCGCTCACCTGGGGTGCCGTGCGATCGCGCACGGCTTCCAGAAAAGCGCGATCCTGCGCGAGCAACGCGTCGCTCGCATCGAACTCGAGGTTCTCAGCGTGGATCTTGGGGAGCCCGCTCTCCTCCGGCGAGCCCTCGCGGCGAATGAGCGTGATCTTGTTGCTGAGCAAATCGATGGAGATGTAAGCGTCGGCCTGAAACACCCGGATCTTGCGTAACGGTTCGAGCGAAACGCGACTGGCCGTCAGGTTCAGGATGCATCCATTCGTGAAGCGGATGCGCGCGTTCGCAATGTCCTCGGTGGGCGAGAGCACAGGGACCCCGATGGCCTCGATCCGTTCGACCTCCGCCCCCGCGAGCCATCCCACGATGTCGAGATCGTGGATCATGAGATCCAGCACCACACTCACATCCGTGGCGCGCCCGGAATAGGGGCCGATGCGGTGCGCCTCGATGAAACGAGGCCGGGTGAGGGCCGGGAGAACGGCGCGCAGCGCGCTGCTGAAGCGCTCCACGTGTCCCACCTGGAGGATGCGATCTCCCTGGCGCGCAGCCTCGAGGATCTCGCGCGCAGCCTCGCGATCCGCGGCAACCGGCTTCTCGACGAGCACGTCCAAGCCGCCGCAAAGCAGCGGGCACGCCACCTGCGCGTGCGCGACGGTCGGCACCGCCACGCAGGCAGCCTGCGCCGCGGCCAGTACCGCATCGAGATCGCGAAGCACGGGCACCCCCAGTCGCTCTCCCACGCGGCACGCGCGAGTCGTGTCGAGGTCGTGAACGCCCACGAACTCCGCGAGACCCTCGTCCGCGAGCTGGGCCAGCTTCTCGGCATGAAAGCTTCCCATCGACCCCACGCCCACCACCGCAACCCTCGGTCGGCTCACCCCGTCCCCAACCGCAGCCCGACCACGGCGATCCCGTGACGCTGGGCCTCGCGGAGCGTGCGCGCTCGATCCAGCACGAGGGTCCGTCCAGACTCGAGCCCGATGGCGATCCGCCCGCATTGGCGCGCTAGCTCGATGGTCGCCGGCCCGATCGCGGGCACGTCGAAGCGTAGGTCCTGGCTCGGCTTGGACGCCTTCACCACGACAGCGCCTGTCCCGCCGAGCTCCGCGCCGCGTCGGATTGCCGCGTCGGTCCCCTCCGCGGCTTCCACGGCCAGAACGGTACCTTCCTTCACCACCACGCTCTGCCCCACATCGTGGCTCCCGAGGCTCTTCGCGACCCGAAGGCCCAAAGCCAGGTCCGCCTCGACCGCGGGGTCCAACGGCTGACCCGTCAGCCGGCCCGCCTGCGTCAGTCGATCTTCCAGATAGCGTGTCGACTCCACCACTGCGAGACCCTCTGACTCGAGCTCGCCCGCCACAGCCCGCAACAGGGCGTCATCTCCCCGATCCTCGAGTCGCGCGATCAAGCCCAGCGCCCGCGCGTCGAGGTGAAGCACCGAGGGATCCCGAAGCGCCTCACGCTTCGCGACCGCGCCCGCGAGGATTACCTCGTCCACCTGCCACTCTTTGAAAAACACAATCAGGCGATCGAGCTCCCCCACGCGAATCCAGGTGAAGGCTCCGCGGGTCAACCCCTCGATGGCGGGGTCGGCGTGGCCCTCCACCGCAGCGATCGCCACTTCGAGGCCACACCCGCGTGCCGCCTCGGTCACCTCGAAGGGAAGTTCTCCACTTCCCGCTACCAGCCCCAGCGTCCGGCCCATCCTTGCCCTAAGGGCTACCGCACGCGGCAGAAGCCGCGCTCGGACTTCTCCAGGAACGCGACCATGTGCTCCGCGTCACGCGAATCGGCCAGCTCCGCACGCACGCGAGCAAACGCCTCGTAGGGGCGCAGGCCCGAGCGAAAGATGAGGCGATACGCCCGTTCGACCGCCGTGATCCGTTCCGGGGGAAAGCCGCGTCGCTCCATGTTGATGCGATTGATGGAAAGCAGACGAGCCCGCGAGCCCTGCGCGATCGTGAAGGGGGCGACGTCCTGGCTGATCCCCGCCATCGCGCCGACCATCGCCGACTCGCCCACGCGGCAGAACTGGTGCACATGCGCCGATGCGCCCATGACGGCGTAGTCCTCGACGAGCACGTGACCGGCCAGCGCCACGTTGTTCGCCATGACGATATGGCTGCCGATCTGACAGTCGTGGGCGATGTGGACGCCGATCATGAGCAGGTTGTCCTCTCCCACCGAGGTCAGTCCCCCACCCTCCGCTGTGCCCGGATGCAGTGTCGCGTATTCGCGTATGGTGTTCCGGGCTCCGATCACGAGCCGCGTCGGCTCGCCGCGGTACTTGCGATCCTGCGGCGCTTCCCCCACCGAGGCGAACGAGTAGATGACGGTCTCTCGACCGACGTCCGTGTGGCCGGTCACGTGGGAATGGGGACGCAGCACGACGCCTTCGGCCAAATGGACGTGGGGACCCACGACGGCGTAGGGCCCGAGCTCGACACCGGGCTCGAGC
Source organism: Deltaproteobacteria bacterium (assembly GCA_030673955.1). GTDB lineage: Bacteria > Myxococcota_A > UBA9160 > SZUA-336 > SZUA-336 > SMWZ01. The sequence goes on along the minus strand of DAOVBF010000107.1, from coordinate 1,332 downwards.
TCCGCAGAGGGATCGATCACGGCACTCGAGTGAATCCGACTCACATCATGTCTCCGGGGACCACTGGCCGGCGGAAGCGCACCGCCTTCACGCTGAGGAGCGCGGTCCCGCGGCCGCCGTTCTCCGGCTCGTTCGCACTCACCAGCTTCTCCGCCACCACGTCGGTGTCGGTGAGCTCCAGGACCCGATCGACGAGCAGCATCGGGTAGTGATGCGGAAGCAGCTCCCGAATCTGCTCGATGGCGAGCGGAAGCTTGTCCATGCGCGTTGCCTCTCTACTCCTTCTCCTTCTGGTTCAGCTTCCGGATCACCAGGTCGGTGATATCGAGGCTCTCCTCCACATAGACCACCCCTGGGCTCGACTTCTCGAGAATCACGGTAAATTTCTTTTCCTTCCCGATCTCCTCCAGGGCCTTCTCGATCTTCTTGAGCAGCGGCTGCATGAGCTTGCGTTGCTGGAGCTCCAGCTCATCCTGCGCTTCGCGCATGCTGCGTTCCAGGTCGCGCTGCTGCTTGACCAGATCTAATTTACGTTCTTCGAGCGCGCTTCGCGACAGAACATACTTCTGGCTCTCGAACTCCTCCTCCTGGCGCTTCAGGTCCGCCTCGCGGGGTTCGATCTGCGTCCGCTTCTTCTCCAGTAGGCTCTTCAGCATCTTCTCCGCTGCCCGACCCTCGTCCGAGCTGACCATGGCCCGCCGCGCGTCCACAACAGCGATCCTGACCTGGTCCGCGGCGCCGGCGGAACCGGCGACCAGGAGCCCAGCGAGCGTCCCCAGAACGAGCCGAAAACGGAAACCATGGATCTTCATAGACCCTCCCTCTGGTGCTTGGGTGTGTGCGTTGCGTATGAGCGCGTGGGCGGGCGAGAACCCGACCCCCCTTCTCAAAACTGAGACCCACCGAACGAGAACTCGAAGACGGACCCGTCCTCGTCCTCGAGCTTATCGAGCGGGAAGCCGAGCTGAACCAGGATGGGTCCGAAGGGGCTGAACCACTGCAGCCCCCCCCCGGCTCCGAACCGGAAATCCGCCGGATTGATCGCTTCGTTCTCCGCAAACGCGTTGCCCATGTCGAAGAACAAGATCCCCCTCAGTCCCAGCTCCTCTGAGATGGGAAACTGAAGCTCCAGATTCAACAGGAACATCTTGTTCCCGCCGATGACGTCGGTCATGTCCAGGTCCTCGAAGTCGTCAATTTCTTGGTCCGTGAGCTTGTTGCATAAGGACAGAACGCCGGCGTCACATGAGGGAACAAAAAGCGTGTCTTCAGGGTTTGAAAATCCCTTAACGGGGGCAAGGAGTGAGCGTCGAGGACCCAAGGACCGCTGCT
>DAOVBF010000173.1 GCA_030673955.1 Deltaproteobacteria bacterium | reverse complement strand
GCGGTCAGCCTCTCAGAGCCAAGGGGCCAGAGGAGACGGCTATGCCGGTCCCCATCTTTCAGGTCGATGCGTTTACCGACGTGCCCTTCGCAGGCAATCCAGCCGCCGTCTGCCTACTCGACCGCGAGCGCGAGAATCGGTGGATGCAAGCCGTTGCGGCGGAGATGAACCTCTCCGAGACGGCGTTTCTGCTCAGAGCGGGCGACGCCTGCGAGCTGCGCTGGTTCACGCCTCAAGTCGAGGTGCCCCTGTGCGGCCACGCTACCCTCGCGACCGCCCATGTGCTGTGGGAGACCGGAGCCTTGCGCCAGCAAGAAAGGGCACGCTTTCAGACGAAGAGCGGAATGCTGGCCGCACGCCACGACGGCTCGCTGATCGAGCTCGATTTCCCTGCATTCCCGTCCTCTCCGGTACCGGCCCCGGACGGTCTTCTGAAAGCGCTTTCAGTCCGCCCGCTCTATACCGGGCGATCGGGCCTAGGCGTCGTCGGACACCTGCTAGAGCTGGAATCCGAGGAGGCCGTGCGGGGCTTGCGTCCCGATTACCGAAGGCTCGCGGAAGAATCTGAGGCAGGAGTGATCGTCACCGCTCGTGCGAGCTGCCCGGAGTATCACTTCGTCTCGCGCTTCTTCGCTCCCGCACTCGGCGTCGATGAGGATCCCGTAACCGGCGCTGCGCACTGTGTCTTGGGTCCGCACTGGGGTGCGAAGCTCGGCCAGTCCGAGGTCATTGGCTACCAGGCGTCGACGCGGGGCGGCATAGTGCGGGTCGGGCTCGCGGGCAAACGCGTGCGTCTCCGCGGCCACGCCGTAACGATCCTCCAGGGCGAGCTCCTGCGCTAGCTCGCCGCTTCAGAGCCCCGGCCATCCAGTCAGCTGGGACGGCATTATACGGCCCCTCCCTCGGAACCGAAGTCGATCGTGGGAGGGGACACGGAGCTAACCCCCTGCGATCACTAGGGAATTAGTGGAGCACGAGACCGGACTCGAACCGGCGACAACCACGTTGGCAACGTGGAGCTCTACCAACTGAGCTACTCGTGCTCGTGACCAGATTTATTGGACCGCGGGCGGCCAGTCGTCAAGGGGTCAGAGCTTCTCCACGTTGGACCCGGACCCGGAGGTCACCCCGGCCGTAGCGTTTCGCGTGTCGAGCACCCGTGGGGCCAGGGCAGCCACCCGGCCATAATCCACCTCGGGGTGGTCGGTCGTGATGATCACCAGGTCCGCCGTCCCCAGGGCCTTGTCGGTCAGTTCCACCGACTTGTGGCCCCGTCCCTCGATTGCCAGCTCGGGCACATGGGCATCGTGATACTCGACCCGGGCCCCCAGCGCCTCCAAGCCGGTGAGGATGTCCACCGCGGGGGACTCGCGGGCATCCGAGACCCCCGCCTTGTAGGCCACCCCGAGGAGCAGAATCCGGGAGCCGTTTACCGCGAGGCGGTCCCGGTTGAGGATTCGCAGCGCGCGCTGCACGACCCAGCCGGGCCTCGCACTGTTGATGTCGCTCGCGAGCTCGATGAAGCGCGCATTGAACTTGAGGCTCCGCAGCTTCCACGCCAGGTAGTTCGGATCGACGGGGATGCAGTGCCCGCCCAGGCCGGGCCCCGGCAAGAACTTCATGAAGCCGTAGGGTTTGGTCGCGGCCGCATCGATCACCTCCCACACGTCCAGACCCAGCCGGTTACAGATCATGGCGATCTCGTTGGCGAGTCCGATGTTGATCATGCGAAAGGTATTCTCGAGGAGCTTGACCATCTCCGCCGCTTGCGAACTCGAGACCGGCACGATCTCGTCGAAGAGGGGCTCGAACATGCGGGTCGCGAGCCGCATGCACAGCTCCGTCTCGCCTCCCACCAGCTTCGGGACCGACTTGAGAGGGAACGCCTTGTTGCCGGGATCGATCCGCTCCGGCGCAAAAGCGAGGCAAAAGTCCTCGCCGACCCGCAGCCCCGACGACTCCAGCATCGGTCGGTAGAGCTCGTGCGTCGTGCCCGGGTAGGTGGTACTCCCCAGCACGATCAGATGCCCCGCGCGAAGGCGCTTCCGCACCTCCTCGACCGCCGCCACGATGTGCGCGACATCGGGGTCCTTGGTCTTGCGCAGCGGTGTGGGAACGCAGATGTTGATGCAATCTCCGCGCGAAGTATCGTCAAAGCTCGAGGTTGCCGTGAAGCGGCCCGCCGCGAGCGCCGCGCGCAGCACTTCGGCGGGCACAACCTCCACGGATGTTCAGCCCGCGTTGAGCTGCGCCACCCGGTCGTCGTCGCGGTCGATGCCCGTCACGCGGAAACCCGCACGCGCGAACGCCAGGGCCACGGGCAGGCCCACGTAGCCCAGGCCGATGACTACGATCTCCGCCTCGCGACTCTGGATGCGGCCCTCGAGCTCCCGCAAGCGGCTGTTCACGATCCGGAGTTCTCCCGCCGTCCCAGATAGGCCATGAAGTAATCATAGCCCGACCAGAGCGTGAGGACCGTGGCGAGCACGAGGAGCATCATCCCGATGGCATGAAGCGGGATGCCGAACCAGGTATGGTGGACGAGGAGGCATGTCAACGCTGCGGTCTGGAAGCTGGTCTTCCACTTTCCGAGCGAGGACGCCTGGAGCACAACCCCCTCGCTGGACGCCATCGCGCGCAGCCCCGTCACCGAAATCTCGCGCGCCAGGATCAAGACGGCCATCGGAGCCCCCCAGAGCGGAATTCGATCGGGCATGGCCACGAGCAGCACGAGCGCCGTCATCACGAGGACCTTGTCCGCGAGGGGATCCAGGAGCTTCCCGATGCGGGTGACCGTGCCCCCCCGCCGAGCCAGATATCCGTCGAGCAGATCGGTGAGTGAGACGGCCAGGAACCCGAAGCCCATCACGGCGCTGCCCACCCGACCCGAGAAGAGCGGTAGCAGCAGGAGCAGGAAGCTCGCGGCGATGCGCCCGAGCGTGATCGAGTTGGGCGCATTCCAGAATGGTTCCCGACGAATTCTCAGAGGTCCCACAGTCGAGGACTCAGCGAAAATCTGCATCGTACCGCCTGTGGAGGGTCAGTACTCGCCTCACGTAATTGCGCGTTTCCCGGTACGGCGGGATCCCGCTGTAACGCCGAACCGTCCGCTCCCCTGCGTGGTACGCGGCCAAGCCGAGGCTGAGATCCCCATCGAAACGCTCGATCAGGGATGACAGGTATCTCACCCCGGCCTCGATGTTCTGCCACGGATTGAAGGGATCGTCCACCCCCAGCTGCTGCGCCGTGCCCGGCATGAGCTGCATCAGTCCCTGGGCGCCCTTGTTCGAGATCGCGCGCGGATCGAAGGCGGACTCGGCGTGGATCACCGCCTTCACCAGGCCGGGCGAGACGCCATGGCTCTTCCCGGCCCAGGCGATCACGCCATCCCAGGCGCGCCGAGACCGCTGCACTCTGGGCCTTCCGCCCCGACGCACCACCGGCGGGACCGTCGGCCGGTAGAGTCGGTAGCCCTCGTGAAGTCTCATGTCCGAGAAGTGCATTCCACCCCGGGCGTCGGCAAACACGTAGATGTCGGCCGCCGCAGGCGATGCCAGCGCCAAAACACCCACGAGAGACCCGAGAACGGCGCTCTGAGCCCATCTTGACAAGAGAAATCCTCTCCAGCTTTGCCCCCCGGGGAGCGCGGCTGAGCACTCCCGACCGGGCCCGTCCTTCCGCGCTATCGGCTGGAAGAGCGGCCGGCCTTAGGCGCGGCCGGCCGGCGGAAACCGCTCGCCGGGCGTCCGCTTGAGACAGATAGCTGCGGGCTCGCGTAGGGTCCGGTGGCCCGTTTGACGCCACCCGGATAGACTGCGGCTACCATGTCTACAACAAGCGACTTTCTGGTCATCGGGAGCGGTATTGCGGGGCTCTCGTTCGCGCTGCGGGCGGCCGAGCAGGGCTCCGTGGTGGTTGTCACCAAGAAGGCCAGCTCCGAGTCAGCCACCAACTACGCCCAGGGCGGGATCGCCGCGGTCATGTCCCCGGACGACTCGTTCGAGGCCCATGTGCAGGACACCCTGCGCGCGGGTGCCGGGCTTTGCCGCGAGGAAGTGGTGCGCTTCGTGGTGGAGCGGGGTCCGGATGCGATCGCGAGC
>DAOVBF010000262.1 GCA_030673955.1 Deltaproteobacteria bacterium | reverse complement strand
CGCTTCCAGCTCTGGAGCAAGCGCTCCAGCGTTTCCGGTGAGCGAAAGGGATTCGTGCGCGATGTGCGCAGGATCGTGCCTCCCTGGTGGAGGATTCCCCGCACGTCCTCGAACCCGAGCGGCCGCGTGTTGCCCTCGATCACGCCGCGCCAGCCTTCCAGGAAACCTGTGACTTCGCTGCCGCGGGCCAGGGCGCAGCGAACCACCGCACGGATGACGGCGTTAAGGCCCGGACAATCTCCTCCCCCCGTAAGCACTCCGATGCGCATGTTGGCGCGAGTTTGGCAACTGGGCCCGGGCTGTCAACCCGCGGGCGAGGAGCCGTGCTCGCGCGCTTTGTTAACCTCTCGCGCATGCGCCGCCCCAGAATCGCGTCTGGTCTCCTGGCTGCGGGGTCGGCGCTCTTGATTCTCCTCTCGGCGGAGGCGTGCTCGCGGCTGGGAGGCGACGCGGACCGCGATGGCATTCCGGATCGAGCCGATCAATGTCCGAAAAGCCCCGTGGCGCGCGAGGTCGATACACAGGGTTGCTCCGACGTCGCGCGAGCCGTCGCTCGTGGCATCGAGGCGCTCCTGCTGGAGCCCTCCTTCCAGGTTGGCGACATCTGGGTACTCCAGCAACTGATCCACCTGCAGCCTCACGTGGGGCTCGCGCGTCTGGTCGAGTGGTGGACCGGGGAGCTCGAGCCAAATCCGTTCCTGAGACAGATCGATCCGGGTGCTGAGTATGCAGCACTGCCACCGGATCCGGGTCGCGGAATCTGGCGCTTCTATCACTACGTTCTTGCGCCGTTCGGCCGCCCCGAGTCGCGCGCGTTGGAGTTCCTCCGCGACTTCGTCTGGCGCGAGGCAACGGGATACGCGCTGACCCACCAGTTTCTGGCCATCGAGTGGGCCAAAGAGCAGGGTCTGGCGCTTCCGGAGACCCTCATCGCGACCCGGCCGGAGCTCCTCGGGCGGATCGCAGCCGAGCAAGCGGCGGACGGAACCTTTAGTGACCTCTTCGCCGAGCGCGCCGCGCTGCTGATTCGGTTCGCCGAGCCCGCCCCGGCGGAAAGCTCCGCCTGGATCGACACGCTGCTCACGGCCCAGCTTCCCGACGGTTCGTGGCAGGATTTCTCACGTACCGTGATCGACTTCGACGGAGAGCGAGCTCCCACGATGCAAAGCCGCGCCCATACCACGGCCTGGACGGAGCTGGCGCTGGTGGCATTCCTGCATGGCCATTGAGCGCGTTTCCGCATGCTAGGCTAGCGCCCATGTCACCTGCTGGGGGGCCTGTGGGCGAGCCCGAGGAAGAGACCGCGCTAATCTCGGCCCTCCGAGCCGGAGAGGACGCAGCCTTCGAGAAGCTCGTACGCTGCTACAGCGCGCGGCTGCTCGCAGTCGCGCGACGCATGCTGCAAGACGAGGACGACGCCCGGGACGCCGTGCAGGAGGCATTTCTGTCGGCGTTCCGCGGAATCGACAGCTTTCGGGCAGACTCCCGGGTCTCCACGTGGCTGCATCGCATCGTCGTGAATACCTGTCTCATGAAGTTGCGTTCCCGGCGGCGCCGGCCCGAAACCTCGATCGAGGACCTGCTACCCAGGTACCTGGAAGACGGGCATCACGCCGATGCTCCCGTCGAATGGAGCGAGGCGCCGGAGAGCGCGCTCGAACGCGAGGAGGTCCGCACCTTGGTGCATACCAGCATCGGCCAGCTCCCCGAGACCTACCGTACCGTTCTGCTGCTTCGCGACATCGAAGAACTGGACACCGAGGAGACAGCCCGCATGCTGGGAGTGAGCGCGAACGCCATCAAGATCCGCCTGCACCGGGCTCGGCAAGCCCTGCGCGGGCTCTTGGATCCGCACATGCGGGAGGCCCGATGACCTGTCGCGAGCTGGTCGAGTTCCTGATGAGTTACCTGGAGCACGAGCTGCCAGAGGCGCAGCGGGCGGAGTTCGAGCGCCACCTCGGAATCTGTCCACCCTGCCTGGCCTATCTCGAGACCTACAAGGAGACGATCCGGCTCGGCAAGGCGATCTGTCAGTGTGCCGACGACGCCGTCCCGAACGATGTGCCAGAGGCGCTGGTCCAGGCCATTCTCGCGGCCCGCCGCCAGTCTGGCTAGGAGCGCTGGGCTAGCCCGTCAGCCGAAACCAGAGGTTGAAGAGCCGCTTGGCGAAGGGCGTGAGCCGGGTCCGGAGATAGGCCCCCGCGCTGGCTTTGATGGCCATTGCTTGCGTGGGATAGGGATGGATCACCTCGAATACCTTCCCGAGCCCCAGCTTCCCGACCATCGCCAGCGTGATCTCGTTGATCATCTCGCCCGCGTGTGGGGCCACGATGGTGGCTCCCAGGATCTGGTCGCTGCCCTTCTTCACGTGGATCTTGGTGAAGCCTTCCTCCTCGCCGTCCGCCTTGGCGCGATCCACCGCGCTGTGCGGCGTCAGGTAGGTATCGACCTCGATGCCGAGCGCGTTGGCTTCGCGCTCGTACATCCCCACGTGCGCGATCTCGGGATCGGTGTACGTACACCACGGGATCACGAGCTGGCTCAGCTTACGCCGACCGAAGAAAAGCGCATTGCGCACCACGATCTGGGCGGCGGCATCCGCCGCGTGGGTGAACTTCTTCTCCATGCAGACATCGCCGGCCGCATAGATGCGGGGATTCGTGGTGCGCAGCCGGTCGTCGACCTCGACTCCCTTGCGCGGGTCGTAGCGCACTCCGACCGCCTCGAGGTTGAGCTCTTCGACGTTGGGTGCGCGCCCGGCACCGACGAGAATCTCGTCGAGTGCGACCTGCTTGGGGTCGCCGTTGACCTCGTAGTGAAGGAGCTTGCCCTCGGAGCTTCGCTCGAC
>DAOVBF010000127.1 GCA_030673955.1 Deltaproteobacteria bacterium | reverse complement strand
CGATGCGGGTTCCCGCCTCGATGTAGAGCCTTCGCACCTGCTTGCCCTCCGCGCCGGTCTGCGGCGTGACGAGCCGCATGCCCAGCATGGCCTGTGCGACCTCACCCACGTCCTCGGGGTTCGGGACAACCTTGATGCCTCCGCCCTTGCCGCGCCCCCCGGCGTGGACCTGCGCCTTGACGACAACGGTCCCACCGATCTCGCGCGCGGCGGTGGCGGCGTCTTCCGGCGTGAGGGCGAGCTTGCCCACCGGGACCTCGACGCCGTACTCGCGCAAGAGGGCCTTCGCTTGATACTCGTGAACATTCACCGTGCTTGTCCCGCGTCGCGACTAGAGCTTGACTTCCGCGATGACCTTACGCACGTGCTCGACGCTCTTCTTGAGCGCAGCCTGCTCGTCGGAGTCGAGATCGAGCTCGATGATCTTCTCCATGCCGCTCGCACCGAGCTGAATCGGCACGCCCATGTAGATACCGGAGACCCCGTACTCACCCTCGAGGTAAGCCGCACAGGGAAGCACGCGCTTCTGGTCCCGCACGATGGACTCGGCCATCTCGATCGCGGCTTGCGCGGGCGAGAAGTAGGCGGAGCCCGTCTTCAGCAGGCCGACGATCTCCGTGCCGGCTTCCTGGACCCGCTTGACGATGGCGTCGATCGTTGCCTGATCCATCAGCTTGGTGAGCGGGATCCCGCTTACGCTGCAGTAGCGCGGCAGCGGCACCATCGTGGGGCCGTGTCCGCCCAGCACCAGCGCGACGACGTCCTGCACCGAGACCCCGAGCCGCTCCGCGACGAAGTAGCGGAAGCGGGCGGAATCGAGGATGCCGGCCATACCCACGACGCGCTCGCGCGGGAAGCCCGTCAGCTCCTTGAACGACCAGACCATCACGTCCAACGGGTTGGACACAATGATCACCATGGAGTTCGGTGAGTATTTCTTGATGTTCTTCGAAACGTCTTTGATGATCTCGAGATTCGCGGCCAGGAGATCATCGCGGCTCATGCCGGGCTTGCGCGGGAAGCCCGCGGTGACGATGTAGAGGTCCGAATCCGCGGTGTCGGCATAGTCGTTCGTGCCGAGGATGCGCGTGTCAGTGTCCACGAGCGGCGTCGCGTGCGAGATGTCGAGCGCCTTGCCCTGTGGCATCCCCTCCACAACGTCGTAGAGAACTAAATCGCCCAGCTCCTTCTGCGCGGCGATCAGCGTGAGCACGCCTCCGATGTTCCCCCCCCCAACCAGTGAGATCTTTGCTTTGGCCATGGCTAACCCCTTAATTCCTGTTGTCGATGATGGTGGATGCAAACTCCGAGTACTTGAGCAAGCTGCCGCCTTCCTTCTGGCGGTGAAAATCGTACGAGCCCTGAGGGTGTGTTAACACCTGGCGCAGGGTGATGTCCACAAAATTGTTCTCGACCAGGCTCTGACCTGGCGGCGGGTCGCTCCCGCAGTCGCCCCACACGACCGCCTTGCCACCGAACTCCCGGCGTAGGGCCCCGTAGCCCCAGCTGCGGAAGGCCCCCTCGCTGAACCGCATGCTGCTGCTTTTGTGAACCAGAGTCACGCTTTTCCAATCGTGTTTGCGGGCGGATCGGCCCGCACGAGCTCAGGCTGTGGATGCCGCCAGCCGCCATTGGAGGGTGGGCGCTCTCCAGCGGGGCGCTTTTGGATGGGGGCTCCGGACAGGCGAAGCCGCTCCCACGTGCTCATGCCCGTCCTCCTCAGCGCCGCCGGAGTATAGGGGTGCCACCGTCGGCGGGCAAGGTAATTCGCTGTGCACGCGGTCGGATACCGTTCTCAGGGCTCCAGGCGTTCAGCGGCGGCGAGGAACGCTCCACGGAGCTCCGCGTAATCTCGAGTGACTGGGAATTGTGGGAATTCAGCGACGACATTCTCGGGCGGCCGGAAGAGGATCCCCGCGTCGGCCTCCGTGAGCATGGTGGTGTCGTTGTAGGAATCGCCCGCGGCGATCGTCTTGAAGCGCAGACCTCCGAGCGCGCGCACCGACTGGCACTTCTGGTCGGGCATGCGCAGCCGATAGCCCCGGATCCGACCCGAAGCGTCGATCTCGAGGTCGTTGCAGAAGAGCGCCGGAAAGCCGAGCTTCCGCATGAGCGGCTTCGCGAACGCGTAAAACGTATCCGAGAGCACGATCACCTGGAAGGTCTCGCGCAGCCAGTCCAGAAACTCCGTGGCGCCCTCCAGCGGCTCGAGCCCTCCGATGACCTCCTCGATCTCGCGGATTCCGAGCCCGTGCGCATCCAGAATCTCGAGCCGGCCCCGCATCAGCTTGTCATAGTCGGGCTCATCGCGCGTGGTGCGTCGCAGCTCGGGGATCTTCGTGCGCTCGGCCACGTTGATCCAGATCTCCGGAAGCAGCACCCCCTCGAGGTCCAGGCAAGCAACGATCATGGACTCAGCTCCAAAGAAATTCCCCCGCAAATCTATTCGTTCTTGTAGATCACGCCACCACGCATCACGAAGGCCACACGTTCGAGCTCCGTGATGTCGACGAGCGGGTTGCCGGCGGTGGCGATGAGATCCGCGGCCTTGTTCGGCTCGATGGTTCCGACCTCATCGGATAGCCCCAGCAGCTCCGCGGCGCTGCGCGTGGCCGCGACGATCGCATCCATCTCCTTCATACCCGCCGCCACCATGTAGCCGAACTCGCGGCAGTTCTCACCGTGGGGGCTCACGCCCGAATCGGTGCCGAAGGCGATGCGCACACCGCCCTCGAGGGCTCGAGCAAACGCGGCGCGGATCGCCGGCCCGACCTGGCGCGCCTTCTCGACGACCTCATCCGGGAAATAGCCCGAGAGCTTGGCACGCTCGGCCACCGTCTCACCGGCCAGGATCGTCGGTACCAGATAGGCACCGGTCTGGCGGAAGAGCTGGATCGACTCGTCGTCGAGGAAGGTGCCGTGCTCGAGGGAATCCACACCGGCGCGAAGGGCGGCGTTGATCCCGCGGGTGCCGTGAGCGTGCGCCGCCACCTTACGCCCGAGGAGGTGCGCCGTATTGACGATGGCTTCGAGCTCGTCAGCGAAGAACTGTTGTTCCGTACCGGCCGCCGTGAGGCTCAGCACACCGCCCGTCGCCGTGAGCTTGATCACGTCCGCTCCGCGTTTGACCTGGGCACGGACGGCCCGGCGGCAGGCATCGGGCCCGTCGGCGATCCCCTGGATGGGCCCCGGCACCGCGAACAGATCCTCGCGGTACCCGAGCGTGTGGTCGCTGTGCCCCCCCGTGGGCGTGATCGCCTCGCCCGCAACGAGCATGCGAGGGCCGGGCACGATGCCCTCGGCGATCGCGTCGCGCAGCGCGAAGGCCGCGTCGCCGCTCGAGCCCAAGCTGCGGATCGTCGTAAAGCCGGCCTCGAGGGTCCGTTTCGCGTGCAGCACCGCCCGCAGCGCCGTATCCGCGTCGCTCTGCTGGAGCCGGCGCAGTCGCAAATCCGCGGTGTACTCGAACGTGATGTGCGTGTGCGCATCGATCAAACCAGGAAGCACGAAGTGCTGGGAGAGATCGACGAGCTCGATCTCGACCCCTTTCGCCCCCGGGAGCCTGGGCGGAGCAACGAACCCCGGCAGGACCGCGTCAATGCGCCCGCGCTTGACCACGACGCTGGCCTTGGTCAGGGGCGCCTCCCCGGGAACCGCCAGCAGCGCCCCGCAGTGCAGCACGACCCAGCGCTCGGGCGGCGCCTCGGCGCCCCGCGCCCCCAGCGAGGCCCCGATGGCGAGGACGAGAACACAGCATAGACCGACGGCACGCACGCCCTAGACTTGGAACGTGCAGCGGCCCTGATCCAGCACGATGTCGCCGTCGTCGTTCGTCGTGCGGAAGATGGCCTCGCCACCATCGACCCACATCGAGACGATCAGGGACTCACCCGGATAGACCGGCTTGGAGAATCTTCCCTCCATCGAGCGGAAGCGCGCGGGATCGGAGCCACAGAGCGTGTGCAGCAAGGCGCGGCCTGTGAAGCCATATGTGCAAAGACCGTGCAGGATGGGCCGGTCAAAGCCCCCGCGCCGCGCGAACTCGGGGTCGGAGTGCAGCGGGTTCATGTCGCCCGAGAGACGATACAGGAGCGCCTGCTCGGGTCGCGTCCCATAGCGAACCTCCGCGTCGGGCTTGCGATCGGGCGGGACATTGCGTGGACCAGAGGGTCCTCGCTCGCCCCCGAAGCCTCCCTCCCCCCGGAGGAACAAGCCCCTCACGGTCTTGAAGAGAGGTTCCTGCGTCTTCGCATCCCGGGAGATCGACTCGAGGACCACGAGGGCACCCTTGGCCTTATCGTAGATCCCGCCGATCCGGCCCTGGCTCTTCACAGTGCCCTCCGGCGGAATCGGCTGGTAGACCTCGATGGCCTCTTCGCCGTGCACGACCAGCGCGGGGTTAAAGGAGCCGATTTCCCGGTAGGGCACCCCTCCCCCGCCCACGATCACGGCAAAGGTCGGAAGGACCTTCTGGTTTTTCTCGCTGCTGAACTCGAGCTCATCGGTTCCCGCCCCCACGCCGAGCGCATAGAGCAGGCAGTCCTTGGCCGTCCAAGACCGAAGAACAGGCCCCCCCTCCAGTCCCACCTTGCTCGGATCGATGGGCATCGACACACCTCTTCGTCAGCCGACCGGGCCTCGCGATCGCCGACCGGTGCATCTTAACCCGCTTCGAGGCCAGAGCGGAAGGCCGCGATCACACGCGTTCTGGTTAGCACACCCGATCGTCCGCCTCCGACGTAGCTCACCCGGTAGACGGCGCCGGCGTAGTCGTCCGAGATGTAGAGCGCGCCGTCCGGCCCGTCGAGTACGTCCACCGGCCGGCCGATCACGTCCTCGTCCACCTCGAACCCAATCACGAAGTCGGACTCGCGGATCAGCCCCGTGCTCT
>DAOVBF010000113.1 GCA_030673955.1 Deltaproteobacteria bacterium | reverse complement strand
GGCTGGATGAAGACGATCGGGCTGATCCGGAAGACCCGGCACCGAGGGACCGCGCGGGTGGGTTGGATGTTCACCTTCACGGCCGCGGCCTACAACCTGGTCCGGATTCGCAACCTGTTGGAGGCCACGTGATCGACCGGGCACCGGGAACGGTGGGACCCCTGGCCCCGGGCCAGTTCGTCCGAAGCTCACACCGACTCGGCCACTCTCAAAACCGTCCCCCGGAGGGACTTTCTCCGCAGCCTGCTAGGGGTCGGCCACCATGCGCTGGCCGACCGATCCCTCCTTACGACATCAAGACTGCCCCCTGGACCCAACGTGACTGATCTTGCTTTGTCTGTTAAGCAGGAACGTCCCCCAGAATCTCCTTGATCCGTTCCTTGAGCGGGTCCCGCAAGCCGTGGACCGCTTCGACGTCGATCAGCTCGATGAAGGCGGGCACGCCCGAAAAGCGCGTTGCCGTCTGGATCACTTCGTCGCTCGGGCGGAAGGAGCTCAGGCACGATCGGATCGCGACCATGGGGAGATCGCCCATGCCATCGCAGGTTTCCGGCCGGACCTCGTAACGCAGGTCGCGGAGGAGCGAGACGATCTCGGGCTGCTTCTCGATCAGGATCTCGAGGGCCACGGCGCTGGCCACGAACTGCCGGACGTCTTCGGTGCGGCGGGTCTCCCGGGAGGAGAACGCCTTGCACAGTTGCGAGGGGGTGTAGCCTGAGCTGTAGGCCAACACCCAGCACACCGGCGAGGTCATCGTGATGGACTGCCCCTCTTCGAGCTCATGGGTGTATTCCCACGGGTGGAGCATGAGCTTCCCCTCGATCGAGATCGGGTGCTCCAGGAGCTCCTTCGGGAGCCCGAAGGGCCGGGAGGCGACACGGGCGTACCGCTCCTTGAGTTCCTCGAAGGCCTGGTCGGCTCCCCTGACCTCCGAGCGCTGACCGGCCCGCACGTGCTTCCCCAGGACCCGCTGGGGAGCTAGAAGCGGGCGGATCGTCTCAAGATGACCGGCGAGCTGCCGGCGCAGAAGCTCCGAGACCGCCTCGGTCTTCTTACGCAGATCGGAGAGCTCCTCGGTGGAGAGCGTCCGCTCCCCTGCCAGGTTGTCCATGCGGCCTTCGACACCCCTCCGGTGCGGACGCTACGCCCCGGCCGTAAGCGTTGTCAAGCTGATGGGGCAGGGCCTCATTGACCGCAAAATCCCGATTAATCCATACTTGGCGGGAACCTGTGTGCCTGCTTCCGGGGCGCTTCCCGGATGGGCGTTTTGGGATAGGAAAGCCTGAACCTGATGAAGATCGAGGGCCGAGCCGTCTGGCGGGCGCTCTGCACACTTCTGGCGGCCGGTCTGGCCTTTGGTTGCGCCTCCGGCCCGCCTTCGCCACCCGAGCTGTGTCTGTCGATCGAGGCCAGCCCGAACCTGAACCTCTTCGATGGGGAGCCCCACGTGGTGGTGGTCTATTTCTACCCTCTGCAAAACATGATGGCTTTCCGGCAGAGCGACCCGGACGAGCTGCTGAGCGGCAAGCGGCCCCCCGGTATGACCGGCGATGTGTGGGAGACCACCGTCATGCCGGGGACGTACCGGAAGCTCCGGGAGACCCTGCCGCGCGATACACAATTCGTGGGGATCCTGGCAGACTTCTACAAAGGCCCCAGCCGGGCGATCGTCGAGGCGGAGTGCCCGACCTTCGGGAAGCCCTCCGTGGTGCTTTCCGCGAGCGACGTCCAGGCCAAATGAGGGTTCCGGGCGGAGCGAGGTACACGGAGGCGAGATGGCGAGCCAGCGTCTGAGTCCAATCGCGTGGTCGGAGGGAATGTTCCTGCGACCACAGCACCTGCAGCAGCAGGACCTCTACCTGGAAAACCGGCTGAATACGCTGGTGCGCTCCCTCGACCCGTTCCACTGGGGCGTTCGCCAGTTCGAGATCGACGACGAAGCCCTCTCCGACAACCGGATCGTGGTCTTGCGCCTTGAGGCCGTACTGCCGGGTGGAGCGATGATCCGCTTTCCGGATGGCAACGCCGTAGTCGAGAGCCGGACGTTCGACCCCGACGCGGAGGCCGTCGACGTGGATTTGGGGAAGCGTTTGCTGAACCCTACGGCGGCCAATGCGGTTCCGATGGACGACGGGGCTCGCAACGTCCGTTACAAGATCGAAGCCGAGAACATGCCGGACTTGAACCGTGGAGGCTCCGAGAAGCCGGTGGACGTGCTGGTGTCGAACGTGCGTATGTTCCTGACCGGCGAGGAGCTCGAGCTCGAGTCGTGTGATGCGATCAAGCTCGCGCGCATCGAGGCTACCGGTGACGTCGCCCGGCCTTTCGGCCTCTCGACCACCTACGTCCCTCCGCTGCTCGCGATCCAGGCGTTTCCTCCCCTCGTGGAAGAGGTCTCCAAGGTGGTGAGCCAGGTCGCGGCCAAGGTGCGCGTGCTCTCGGGTCGCACCACCACGGTGGCGACCGCCGATCTTCCCAAGATGTGGATGCGCTACACGCTGGCGCGTATGACGCCGCTCTTGCGCCATCTCCTGAGCACCGGCTCGACGAACCCGTTTGCGCTCTACTCGGTGCTGGTGGAGCTGGCTGGGGCGCTCGCGGCGTTTGCCCTGCCCGAGGCTCCCGAGCTGCCGGAGTACCGGCACGATGACCTCCATGGCTGCTTCAGGGAGCTGCTCGAGTTCATCGACACGCATCTGGGGGAGGCGGTCCCCGAGCGCTTCAAAGAGCTGCCGCTCAAGCTGAAGACGGAAGCGGGCTACAAGATCTACGCGACGAGAGATCTTTCCACCGAGGACGTGGATCCGCGCAACCGCTTCTACCTGGGCATCAAGGCGGCCATCGATCCCAAAGAGCTCGTACAGCTCATGAAGGAATCAGGCAAGGCCGGCGCGACGAAGGAGCTGGTCTCTTCAGTCCTGATGATGAACCTGAAGGGCCTGCCGGTGGAACACATGCCGGGCGCCCCAACGGAGATCGCGGCGAAGCCGGGCTTCGAATTCTTCACCGTTGGGTCGCGCGACAAGAAGTGGTCCAAGGTCAGGGACGAGCACAGCTTTGCGCTCAGCCTCGGACATTTGCAGGAAGCGGACGTGAGGTTGTACATCGTCTCGCACGAGGTCTAGCCCTGTGGCGGGGCGAAGCCTGGCGAGGCTGGCTTGCGACTTCGTGACGTACGTGCAGCTCGTTGGGCAAGGCCCGCCCGCGACCCGGCCCGGGGCTGCGGCCGTCCGCGCCCAGCTGCTCGCACTCCTGGAGCCGATCTCCAAGGGCAGCAGCACAGACGGTATCCCTGCTGACGAGATCGAGGAAGCGCGCTTCGCGCTGGTGGCCTGGGCCGACGAGACACTGCTGCGTAGGGAGTGGTCCGGGCGCTTGGAGTGGCAGCAGCAGCCGTTGCAGACTGAGATTTATCGCACGACGCACGCGGGGAACGAGTTCTTCGACCATCTGGCCCGGCTGCGCCCGGAGCAGAGTTCCGCGCGAGAAATCTACTTTCTGACCCTGGTTCTCGGTTTCGAGGGGCAGTATGCGGGCCAGGAAGCCGAGCGCCGGGCTCTGATCACGCACCAGTTCGAGACGCTGCGCGCCAGCGGCAAGGCTCTTGAGGCGCTCCGTGAGACCCCCCTGACCCCGCTGGCGTACGAACTCGACATCGATCTTCCGTCGCGCGGCGGCTGGGGCCTGCTCGGATGGCTCGCGCTTATGGGCCTCGGTCTCGTCGTCATCTACTTAGTGCTCTGGATTGTTCTCTCCTTGATGGCGGGGGACGTCCCGCTGCCGCGGGGAGCCTGATCTTGTTAGAACGGCTCAAGAACCCCTGGATCTGGATCCCGAGCCTCGCGGTCGTAACCGTGGGAGTCGTCACGGGCGTGATCGGGTTTTTCACGCGGAACTGGCTGCTCGCGGTGGTCGCGGCGCTGTCCATCCTGCTGATCGTGCTGGTGGTGTTGATGGTGCGCATGCTGGTCCACCGCGAGCGGGAGGAGCGGCTCGATCTCGGCCTCGAAGACGAGGCAAAGCTCGAGAAGGCGCGCGCGGGAGCCGCCAGCGACGCAGCGGGGGCGGATTTGAAGGATCGTTTCCGCTTTGCCCTCGGCGAGATCAGGAGCAAGCTCGGGGGTCGCGGCGGGGTTTACGAGCTGCCCTGGTACCTGGTAATCGGCGGTCCGGGCTCGGGTAAGAGCGCGTTGCTGAGCGAGTCGGGGCTCGACCTGCCCGCGCAGTACGCGCGCTCACGCGTCTTCGGCCCGACAGGAAGCTGCGAGTTCATGCTCTACAACGAGGCGATCGCGCTCGACACCGCGGGCCGTTACTTCTCGAGCGAAGCCGATGCGGACCGGGCGGAGTGGCAGAGCCTGCTCGGTTATCTGAGGAGCAGCCGGCCGGAGTGTCCCATCAACGGCGTGATCTTCACGATCCCGGCGCCGAGCCTGCTCACGCTGAGTCCCGAGCAGCTCGAGGAAGAGGCGCGTCAGCTCCGGCGGCGCCTGAACGAGATCCAGGTGGGCCTCGGGGTCGACGCTCCGATCTATCTCGTGGTTACCAAGGCCGACCTCGTCGAGGGCTTCTCAGAGTTCGCCAGCAGGCTCCCCCCCGAGCGGCACGCTGAGGCTTTCGGCTGGACGAACGACCAGCGTCGGCTGGCCGATGCGGAGCAGCGCATCGCGGAGGCCTTTGGGCAGATCCGCGCGCGCCTGGACGGCATGCTGCACGAGCTACTCCTGCGGGATCCCGATCCGGTGCGGAAGCGACAGGCCTTCGTGTTTCCGCAGGAGCTCGAGGTGACCGGGCGCGCCGTCGCTCGGTTTGCGGCCTCGGCCTTCAAGCGTGACATCTACAACGCCATGCCGTTCCTGCGCGGCGTCTACTTCACGAGTGCGCGGACGGCCGGCGACGCGGTCTCGCCCACCCTGTATCGGCTGGGTCAAGACTGGGCCCGGACCCAGCACGGGGCGGGCGCTCCGGGCGCGCGCTACCTGCGCGAGCTGTTCCTGCAGGTGATCATCGGCGATGAAGAGCTGGCTGCGCCAGACAGCCGCATCGGGCCCGCGTCGCGACGGGCGATCCTGGGCACGGGTGGACTGGTGGCACTGGGCGTGCTCGTGCTGTGGGGCGTGTCGTTTGCCCAGGGCTACCGGGGCACCCACGACCTGGCGCGACACGCGGAGCTAGCGCTCTCGACCGATCCCACCATTCACCACCTGAGCGGCCTGCGCGAAAGCATCGAGCGGCACGAAGCGGAGTCCAGGACCTACATCAACCGGCTCGGCTTCGGGACCCTCGGCCGCGCCGTCGCCGACGCCAAGCGTACCTTCGTTGCGGCCTTTGCGGGGAACTTCGATCGGCTCGCGCGGCAGAACCTCGATCGCTCGCTGCGCCAACGCGACGACACGGCTTTCCGCGCG
>DAOVBF010000202.1 GCA_030673955.1 Deltaproteobacteria bacterium | reverse complement strand
TACAAAGACCGTGGTGGTCGGATGAAAGGCGGCCCACGCGAACCAGTAGCCCTCGATCACCTCGAGCTCCAGCGGGGCTTCGACATCGAAAACCTGCGTTTCGGGTTCGTAGCTCACCGTGATCGCGTGACCCTCGAAGCTCTCCTGAACCTGTCCGCCAGCCTGCTCGATCTCCGCTGCGGGGTAGGCGCGGGCTGCGCCGTTCACGAGCCGAATGCCCAGCGTGGGCATCTTCGGGTGGTAACGCGGGTCGAGCGGTGCCGGGAACATGAGCGCCTCCGAACTGGAGTAGCCGGCGTAGGGATCTCGGTCGTAGGGCCGTCGATGGCTGGTCTCGAGGGAGAGCACACTCGTCTTCGGGTGGCGGGCCTTCCACTCCCCCCACGGCACCAGCGCCGAGCGGAGAACCCTCAGCCGCTTTCCCGTGGCCCGACCCGCGACGGCTGAGGCGGCGATCTGAGACCAGAGGCTCTCGCTCTCCCAGTCGTAGAGAAGGAGGTCGGACTGGTACAGCAGCCCCGATACGCCGAAGGTCCGGACGCGTCCGTCCAGCTCGCGGTCGAACACAAGCGCGGTCCCGCACAGCGGGCAATAGGAGACCAGGATCGAACGTCCCCCGAGTGTGTCGTTCACGAGCTCGTGCCAGTTGAGAATCCCGATCGGATACGCACGGGCTTCATCCCCCTGAACGACACCCACGACCACCTCGTCGTCATGCCAGGGTGCCTGACCGGCGGGAGAAACCCTCGGGTCCACCAGGGCCGGGATCCCGTCCCGCGGCGGGCCGCCTGGCAGGATCTCCGTCACCGGTATGGAGGCGGGGGAGAGCGTGAAGCCATTGCGGACCAGGGCCTGGCTCGGTTGGCTCGAGCCGCTGGCGGCACACAGCAGTAGGGAAACTGAAAGCACCGGGCCCCAGGGCGTTCGCATTCTCGGCCTCGTAGCTTGGGTTTGGCATGCGTTACGATAGGAGCCTCTCGGCGGTTACGGGTGGGTTCTGGTAACCGCAAGGCGTGAGCAGACGTATGGATGGTCATAAGACGAAGGGCAACGCCAAGGAGGCGGAGTGGGCGGAGTGGATGGCCGCTGCTCAGGACGGAGATTCCGCCCGATATGGATGCCTCCTCGAGAGCATTTTGCCCCCGCTGCGTGGCTTCGTGAGGGGGCGTTTGGGAGATCCCTCGTCGGTGGAGGATGTGGTGCAAACGGTGCTTCTCTCCATCCATCGTGCCCGACACACGTATCGTCCCGAGCGACCCTTCGGACCCTGGCTGTGGGCGATCGCACGGAACGCCATCATCGATTCGCAGCGGGCCCGCAGCGTCCGCCTGCGCCGCGAGGTCTCGCTCGAAACGGTGGGCGAGGCCGCGCACCCGCAGGCACCGGTCAACGAGGATCTGTCCCTCTCGCCGCAGATGAGTGATGCGCTCTCCCGGCTCCCGGCGTCTCAGCGGGAGGCGGTCGAGCTGATCCACCTGCAAGGTCTCTCGGTGACCGAGGCCGCTGCCCGTGTCGGGATCTCACCGGGTGCGCTGAAGGTGCGCGCGCATCGCGGCTACCGCGCGCTGCGCGCACGGTTGGGAAGGCCGGAGCCATGAGCAGCGAGAACACGACGCAGTTGATTGGAAGGCTGGCCGAGAATCTCGCGCCCGTCCGCCGCATTCCTCGCCTGCGGCAAGCCGTTTTGGGCGTGGTCGTTTTATGGCTCGTGGTGGGTGCGCTCGCGCTCGCGCTTCGGGGAGTGCGTCCTGATCTTCTCGAGGTGCTGACACCGGGCAGCGCCTTCGTCGTGATCCTGATCGGCTTGGCATTGGTTGCGAGCGGAGGCGTCCTGGCGGCGATGGCGACCAGTGTTCCGGGCCGTGAGGGTGCCGCGCGGGTCAGCCTCGCCTTGGGTCTCGGCGGAGTCGTGCTCGCGGGGGGCGTCGGAGCGATCCTCGTCCTGCGCGAGGCGGGCCCCATGCCGACGGCTTGCCCGTTTGCGAATGACGTGGCCTGCTTTGCGGTCTGCTGCCTGCTTGCGCTGCCGCCCGCGCTCGCTGTGCTGACGTTCGTCTCGCGAGGCGCCCCCTATCGCCCACTGCTTGCGGTTCTGGCCGCCACGACGGGGGCGGTGGCTCTGGGGGCGTTGCTCGTCCACGTGAGCTGTCCCGCGACCAGCGCGCGCCACTTGATCCTCGGGCATGCCCTGGCGCCTCTGGTCGGTGCGCTCCTGCTCACGTTGCCGTTCCGCGCCGCCCTCAAGCGCGTCGCGGGCATCTGAGCGTTCTGCGTAAGTCACGCCCGCGGAGCTAGCCCGGAGCTCGGGCACCCGGCCAGATCGGCGTGGCCGGTGCGGACGCACTTTCCTGCGACCTGTCTCCGCGTTATCCATGGGACGCATGGCTCGAGCGACAGCGCCTTCCGCGTTCGGCGGTTCCGGGGTTTACGGATTCGTGCTTGCCGTGACCTCGGCCGTGCTCTTCGGTGCCTCGACGCCGGCGAGCAAGCTCCTGCTCGAAGAGCTCACGCCGTTTCAGCTCGCGGGCTTGCTGTATCTGGGAGCAGCGCTCGGTGTGGCGCCGGTGACGTATCTCCAACGCGGTCGTGAAGATGTCGTACCGCTCGGTCGAGCGAACCGTGACCGGCTCTTGGGCGCCATCGTTCTCGGCGGAATCATCGGCCCCGTTCTGCTGCTCCTGGGCCTCCGGCTCATCACGGCAGGCTCGACATCGCTGCTCCTCAACCTGGAGATGGCGGCTACGGCGGTCCTCGGCGTGTGGGTCTTTCGCGAGCACCTGGGTCGCGCCGGCTGGCTCGGGGTGGGCGGCACCATCGCAGCAGGGGCGCTGATCTCGTTCGAAGGGGGCTGGCCGGGCCTTGCTGCCGGCATCCTGATTGCGGGGGCTTGCCTGTGCTGGGGGCTCGACAATCACCTGACGGCCCTCATCGACGGTCTGAGTCCGAGTCGATGCACACTCTGGAAAGGCGTCATTGCCGGCGCGACGAACCTCTTGATCGGCGTCGTGCTCGCCCCGCTCGCTACGGGTCTCGGCATATTGCTTGCGGCCCTGGCGGTGGGTGCGCTCGCCTATGGCGCGAGCATCACGCTCTACATCTCGTCCGCTCAACAGATCGGCGCCACGCGTGCGCAGGCCGTGTTCGCGAGCGCACCCTTCGTGGGAGCCGGCCTCGCTTTCGGGATTCTGAGCGAGCCCTTCGCTGCGGTGCACCTGGTGGCGGGAGGGATCCTGATCGCGTCGATCGCTTTGCTCTTTGTGAGCCAGCACTCTCATCGGCATGTGCACGATTGGCTCGAGCACATTCACAGCCATAGCCACGACGACGGGCACCATCTCCACGAGCACGCCGGGCTGATGCCGTCCACGCGGCACACGCACTGGCATCGCCACGGCCGGAACGTGCATGGCCACCCGCACCTGCCCGATCTGCACCACCGCCACGAGCATTGAGCCAGGCCGCGGGAGCCTCGTGGTGCGCGGTGGGACCGAGGACGTTGGGACCTTCTGCTGCTAAGCTCTCGCGGAACGATTCGGTGAGGGTGTGCCATGGCATTGCACTGGTATTCGAGAGTTGTTGCGTTCGGGCTCGTGCTTGCGTTCTGGCTCGCGCCCGCGCATGCGGCGGAGGACGACCCGTCGGCGAACGACAAGATGAATCGGGTCCGTCTGCAGGCGCAGAGCTCGAAGCAGGTGGCGAATG
>DAOVBF010000158.1 GCA_030673955.1 Deltaproteobacteria bacterium | reverse complement strand
ACGCGGGGGACCCGGTGGAGGTTGCCGAGGCCTACGACCGCCAGGGCGCGGATGAGCTGTGCTTTCTGGACATCACCGCGTCCCACGAGCGGCGGGGCACGATCCTCGATCTGGTCGCGAGGGTGGCGGACCGGATCATGCTCCCCTTCTCCGTGGGAGGCGGCATTCGCTCGGTCGAGGATGTCCGCGCGCTCCTGCAAGCCGGCGCGGACAAGGTTTCTGTCAACACCGCCGCGGTCGAGCGGCCTGCACTGGTGGCCGAAGCGGCAGATCGACTGGGCTCCGCGAACCTGATCGTGGCGGTGGACGCACGGCGGCGGAATCCCGATGACCCCGCGCAGGGCTGGGAGGTCTTTACCCATGGGGGCCGCATCCCGACGGGCCTGGACGCGCTCGAGTGGGTGCAACGGGTGGAGCGAGAGGGGGCCGGGGAAATCCTGTTGACGAGCATGGACCGCGACGGCACCCAGGACGGATACGACCTTCCCCTCACGAGGGTCGTGAGCGATCTGCTGCGCATCCCCGTCATTGCCTCCGGGGGTGTGGGCACGCTCGAGCACCTCCGCGAGGGGTTGGACGAGGGACCCGGCGGTGGCGGAGCTTCCGCGGTGCTCGCCGCCAGCATCTTTCACTACGGCACCTACACGGCAGCGGAGGCCAAAACCTATCTCGCGGAACGCGGAATACGGGTCCGGCCTGTGGAAGAGTCACCTCCGAGCCCGCGCGCCGAATAGGGCAACTGGTCGGACCAATCGACACCAAGGCCAGCCGTTTGCCACCTAGATTGCGGACCCCGGAGCCGGTATGCTAGCTTACGCACGCAGATTTTTGGCTGCAAGTGCCTGAAAAAGCAGGTATTTTCGGTGGTGCGCGTGATCGGCCGGGGAGGGTTGTTCGCGCGCGGGGTGGCGCTGCCTGGGGGCTCGGTTCCGGCAGGCAGGCGGGTCGCTAATCCACAGGACGGTCCACAGTGCGAGGAGCACAAAGGTAGGGGGAGTCGGTTCTGCCAGGCATCAAGCTCAAGGATAACGAGTCCTTCGAAGTTGCCCTGAAGCGCTTCAAGAAGCAGTGTGAGAAGGCGGGGCTCATGTACGAGCTCCGCAAGCGTGAGTACTACGAGAAGCCCAGCGTTCGTCGCAAGAAGAAGGCTGTGGCTGCGCGGAAGCGCGCCCTCAAGAAGCTGAGGCAAGTGTATTAGGTTCAGGCGAGCTCGGCGCCCTAAGCGGCATCGGGCTCGTGGCGTTTCTAACCCGGGGGGCCGAGACAGGCCGCCCACAGGTTGCCGAGGTCGGATTGGGACTGATTCCGGATCATGCCCTTGAAGAGGTGCGTAACCGTGCCGACATCGTTCAGATCGTCAGCCGCTACGTGACCCTCAAGAAATCTGGCCCCCGCCACTGGGGGCTCTGTCCCTTTCACTCCGAGAAGACGGCTTCCTTTCACGTCCACGAGGACAAGCAGATCTTTTACTGCTTCGGGTGTCAGGCCTCGGGAGACGTTTTTGCCTTCCGCATGCGGCACGACGGGCTGGATTTTCCCGATGCGGCGCGCGCACTCGCCCGCGAACTCGGGATCCCCCTCCCGACCTCTGCAAGCGCACCTTCGGGCCACGTGGCGCAGCTCTACCAGGCCAACGATGCGGCACTCGGGTACTTCCGCCAGAGCCTGCGCTCCCCCGAGGGCGCCCAGGCCCGACGCTACCTACGAGCACGCGGCGTGTCGGATGACTTGGTCGACCGCTTCCAGATCGGATACGCGCCCTCGAGCTGGGAGGGCCTCCAGCGACACCTCGCTCGCAAGCCGCAGGAGTTCAAGCTGGCCGAGCAGGCCGGTCTTCTGGTGCGGCGGCAGACGGGGGACGGCTATTACGACCGCTTCCGTGGCCGGATCGTATTTCCGATCGCGGAGCCGAGTGGGCACGTCGTCGGTTTCGGCGGCCGTGCCCTGGGAGAGGACGAAACTCCCAAGTACTTGAATTCTCCAGAGAGCCCGATCTACCGCAAAGGTCGGGTTCTTTTCGGTCTACCGCTCGCGATCGATGCGATCCGTCGGAAAGGGCGCGCGGTCCTCGTGGAGGGCTACTTTGATCTCGTCGCTTTGCACCGCGCAGGAGTCGAAGAGGGTGTGGCGCCCTGCGGGACGGCCCTGACCGTCGAGCATGCCCAGCGCCTGCGCCGCTACGCGAAGGAGGTCGTCCTGCTCTTTGATGGGGACGAAGCGGGGCAGCACGCGGCAGAGCGCGCGCTGCCGATCTTGCTGGCCGCGGGGCTACGCGTGCGAGCGGCTTTCCTGCCCACGGGCGAGGATCCCGACACGTTGATTCAACGCTCCGGTGCAGCCGCACTGCGGGCGTGTCTGGACGCGGCCGAGCCATTGCTCGATCACCTGATCGAGAGGCGACTGCGCGGATTACCGGACCACGCCTGGGCCGTAGCGGACGCGGCGCACGCCATCGCACCGCTCCTGCGTGCGGTCCGCGATCCCATTGAATACGAGACGTATGTCCGCGAGATAGCGAAGCGCCTGAATGTGCCGCCCGCTGCGCTGGCGAAGGTTCTGCAGGGAGGTTCAACCGACGATCCGAGCTCTCCGGCGACACCCGCGGAGCCTGTGGGAGAGATCCGGCTCGACCCGGCCACGCGAGTTTTGCTCGGGGCGTTGGCGAGCTATCCGCAGCTCTTGCCGCTGCTCGACTCACTCCCACCCGACTGGCTGCTGGCCGGAGACGCCCGCGAGCTGCTCGAGCGGCTCACTGGAGCGATACGCGAACGCGGAGACCGGGCACTGGCCCACCTTCTCTCGCCCTCCGAGCAAAAGCTTTCCGAGCCTCTCAAGTCCGCCCTTTCCCGAATCGTGGCGGAGGCGGGGGACACGGACCTGCGGGCCGCGAAGCGAGCGATGCAGGATTGCGTGGCGCGGCTTGGAATCGGTGCCCTCGATCGGCGGACGCGCGAGCTCACAGCTCGGCTCGAATCATGCAAGGACCCCGACGAGTTGGAATCCTTGCTGCAAGAGAAGCAGAGAAACCTTACGGAGAGGCGAGAGCTCTGGAGTCAGGTGCAACACGTTTAACTTTTTTTACCCTTCTGGAGTCAAGGAGTCCCCCCCCATGGCCCGATCAAAAGCTCCCAAGCAATCCTCCACCCGAAGGAAAACGTCGAGCGCAAAGGGCGAGTCCCCGAGCAGAAGGCTGAGGCCCTCAGCGTCTGGGCGAGGAAACGGCTGCGGAGCGCTCGTGAGCGCTCAGATTGATGGCGATGGTGCTGCTCCGAGATTGAGCCTGCACCAGCTGCTGCGCCAGGGCAAAGAGAGGGGGGAGGTGGACGGAGCCACGGTCCTGCGGGCGCTGCCCGAGCATATTCTCAAGTCGGCGGAGAAGCTCGACGAGGTGGTCGCGCTGTTTAACCGGCAAGGGGTCTCCATAAAAGAATGGCGACCGCCCGTCTGGTTGCGGAAGCCGGAGGTCCGTCGTCGGCCGTCGGGGGAGGAAGAGTACGGCGGGTTTCGCTCGAACGATCCCGTGCGCGTGTACCTGCGCGAGATGGGTTCAGTTTCCCTCCTCACGCGCGAAGGCGAGGTCGAGATTGCCAAGCGCATCGAGGAGGGGGAGGAGGCTCAATTCCGAGCCGCGCTCAAGTCCCCGATCGTTGTTGGGTGGTTGCTTTCGATCGGTGACGAGATCCGCAAGAAGAAGCGTGAAAGCAAGCATCTGTTTCCGGCCCTCATAGACAGCGAGGGCGGCGGCCACGAAGCGAGGCAGAAGAGATTCCTACTGGCCTTGACGCAGCTCCGTCGCTCACAGAGCGAAATCGCAAAGCGACAGCGTGTGCTCGCCAATCCGCGAACCACCGCGGAAACCCGTGCGCGTGTCGAAGCCGAGATCGACCGGATTCGTTGTCGGAATGCGCGCCGTGTGCGCGAGACGACCAGTCTCAAAGAGTTCGTGTTCGAGCTCGCCGAGGAGATCAACAAGTTCGTCGAGTTGATCGAACAGGAACAGAGCGTCGTGAATCACATGCTGCGTCCACTCAAGATGGACAGCGAAGAGTTCATGAAGCTCGCGGACCAGTCGCGCCGGCGCTCGATGCCGGGAAAGCGCGCGCTGGCAAGGCTCGGTGGAGACCCCGAGGCGATCTCGATCGCGGAGAAGGAGATTCTGGCGACCCAGCGCCGAATCCAGAAGATCGAGATGGAGCACCAGACGACGCTCGCGTCCGCCCGGGAGTCCATCGAGGAGATCAGGGCGGCTCATGAGCGAAGCCGCCAGGCCAAGAGCGAGTTGATCGAGGCCAACC
>DAOVBF010000077.1 GCA_030673955.1 Deltaproteobacteria bacterium | reverse complement strand
CTCCGCCGGCTCGCAGCAGGGCCGGAATGCCGAGCTTGCAGCCCAGGAAGACGCCCTTGAGGTTCACGCGCATGACCTCGTCCCAGACCTCTTCGGAGGTCTCCTCAGGACCACCGTCTTCGGCAGGAAAGACGCCCGCGTTATTGAAGAGCACCTGGATTCCCCCGAAGACGCGCTCGGCCTCCGCGATCATGGCCTCGACCTCGCTGGCGCGCCCCACATCGACCGTGAAGGCATGCGCCTCACCCCCGGCCGCCCGGAGCTCCCGCGCCACCTGCTCGGCACCGCTCGCGTCGCGGTCCGCAACGAGAATTCGTCCGCCTTCACGCGCGAAGAGTTGCGCCGACACGCGGCCGATGCCGCTCGCGGCCCCGGTGATCACGCATGCCTTGTCCTTCAATCGCATGCTGCGCTCCTGGCTCGCTCGACGAGCGCCTCGAACAGGCGCCGCTGGAGTGGATCGTCGGCCACCTGTAGCTCCGGGTGCCACTGCACGCCGAGTACGAAGGAATGTCCATCGGACACGAGTGCTTCAATCACACCATCCGCGGAATGCGCGATGGGCCGAAGATCGGATCCGAGCCTGCGCACCCCTTGATGATGCCACGAACAGACCGGGAATTCCGCTCGACCGTAGATGTATTCCAGGACGCCGCCGGCCTCGACGCGGACCGGATGGAAGGTCGGCTCCCGGGGTGGCAGCCGGTGCACCACCGTCTCGCCGTGCACGTCGGGAAGATGGACCTCCAGGTCGCCGCCGAGCGCCACGTTCAGAACCTGCATCCCGCGGCAGATCGCCAGCACCGGAAGATCAGGCTGAGCGATGGCGCGCCGGGTGAGCTCGAGCTCGAACGCGTCACGTTCCCGGCTTACGTTGTAGACCGTGGGATGTTCGGCGCCGCCGTAGACGGCGGGATGGATATCACCACCGCCGGCCAGAATGAGCCCGTCCACGATTCCGAGCACCCGGTCCGCGGACTCCCTCCATGGGGGGAGCAGAATCGCGGTCCCACCCGCTCGAGCCACGGCGTCGACGTACGCGATCGGCAGCAAGTAGGCCGGGGGATCCCCCTCGGGCCCGTAGGTCGTGATTCCGATGACGGGGGCTCGCTTGCGCAAGCGCCCGACCTCACACGCGCTCGAGGAAGCGCGCGACCTCCCAGGTCGTCACCGCCTCGTCAAACTTGCGCTTCTCGGTGCGCGCGAAGTGGAGGTAGTGCTCGAGGACCTCCTCCCCGAAGGCGGCACGCAGCATCTCACTGGACTCGGCCGCCTCGATCGCCTCGGCCAGCGTGCGCGGCACCTGCGGAACATCTTCAGCCTCGTAGAGGTTGCCGACGAAGATCTCCGGCGGCTCGAGCTTGCGCTCGATCCCGTCGAGTCCGGCCGCAAGCATGGCGGCAAAGGCCAGGTAGGGGTTCGCATCCGCGCCCGGAATCCGGCACTCCACCCGCAGGGACTGATCTTGTCCCACCAGGCGGTAGCCCGTGGTTCGGTTGTCGTACGACCAGCCGATCGCAGTGGGGGCGAAGGTCCCGGGTACGAAGCGCTTGTAGGAGTTCACATAGGGGGCGAAGAAGAGCGTGATAGCCCGCGTGTGCTCCATCAACCCACCGAGCCAGTGAAGGAAGAGCTTCGAGGGACGCGCATGTGTGCCGGGAAACGGATCGCCGTCGCCCGCGAAAAGATTCTGCTTCGCGTCCGGAGCGTCCCGCAGGCTCACGTGCAGGTGCCCGCTGCTCCCCGCCTGGGTCGCGTTCCACTTCGCCATGAATGTGATCGCCAAGCTCTGTGAGTGCGCGATCTCCTTGGCCGCGTTCTTATAGAGCACGTGGCGATCCGCCATCTCGACGAACTCGCAGAACCTCAGGTTGATCTCCTGCTGACCCGGACCCCACTCGCCCTTGCTAAACTCCACGGGGATTCCCGAGGCCTCCAGGTGCCGGCGGATCGTCCCGACCAGCGGCTCGAGCTTGGTGCTCTGCAGGATGTGATAGTCCTCGATGTAGCCGCCGAAGGTCTCCAGGTTTTCGTAGTGCTTGGCTCGCGCCGACTCGTACGTCTCGCGGAACACGAAGAACTCGAGCTCCGAGCCGCCCATGGGAATGAAGCCCGTGTCGCGCGCCCGCGCGACCTGGCGCTTCAGCACAGCACGGGGTGCGATCGCAATGGCCTCACCGGTGTTCTCGTCCAGAACATCGCAGAGTACGATCGCGCTTCTCTCGAGCCAGCTCGCGAGCCGCAGGGTCGACCACTCCGGCCTGCAGACGAAGTCACCGTAACCGGTGTCCCACGAGGTGAAGCGATAACCCGGCACCGGATCCATCTCCATATCGCACGCCAGCAGATAGTTGCAGACGTGCATACCGTGGTCCGCCACATGCTCCAGGAAGAACCGTCCGGCGATGCGCTTACCGATGAGGCGTCCGTAGAGGTCAGGGAACACGGTCAAGACCGTCTCGATCTCCCCGGATCGAATCCGTTCCGCTAGCTCCTCCCGGCTGAGCCTTCCCGGGATCGAGGGCTTGCTATCTGGCATCCACCGTCCCTCTCTGGGGTTCCGCCCCGGGCTTCGTTTTAACCGAAAGCGGGATGGACGCCAAGTCGCCAGACAAAGCAAATCAAAGACGAAAGTCGACTCTCTCGCCGTCGGGTGCTGGGAAACATCCCGCGCCACGGGTTACAGGCCCCGGCGCGATGTCCGATAAATGTGAATAGGAGACCTCATATGGGCCGCCAGGGCAGGCGTTGGATCAGCTCACCGGGCCTGCTCTGAGCTGCCTTTCTCCAGTGGGCCCGGCATGACGCGTCACGAGGAAAGTCTGGAACCTCCCAACGAGCAGGAGGTCATCAGTATGCTCGGGGATTGCTGTGACCGCTCTGCGACCGCCCTGATTTTCCTGCGGGACAGCCGGTCAGGTTGCTGCGCGCGCTTCGCAGCGATCTCGGATGAGAGCATCACGTTGGCCGTGGACCCCGAGTGTGAGAAGATTGGCTTGCATCCGTTGTCTCCCTGCCTCCTCGTATTCAATCACGAGTGCCAAACCCTGGCCGGCTTCTCACGCGTCCGTGAGTTGAACTACGCAAAGGCTCCAGCAGAGCTGGTCTTGGACCTTCCTTTCCGAGTTCTCAGCACAGAGAGCCGTACGGTGTTTCGCGTGCCGGTTATCGTGGAGCACGGATTGGAGGTGCAGCTCAAAGCAGAGGACGGGAGAACGTGGAGCGTGACTGGTCTGGACGTCAGCGCGGGAGGGATTCTGATCGAGTTTGCTTCCGGCAGCGATCCGGATTTTCCGGTCGATACACGACTCGGGATAGAGCTACGCCTGGAGGACAAAACGGCGACCGCAACCGGGATCGTGAGACATCACCATGGGTCGCGCTACGGCCTACTCTTCGCAGAGAGCCTTCAAAAGGGCGAGCTTATCCCGGAGCAACAGCTCCGAGGCCTCCTGACGACGCTCGAGACGCGCTGGCTCCAGAACCGAGTGAGGTAACCCCGGCCGCGAGGCGAAGCGCAGCTTCGCCGTCCCGGCAGGCTGGCTCTGCCAGCCGATACCCGGGCAAGACGGGGGCCGGCCGATAACCCGCTAGCTAAGGCGCGCACGGTACTGGTGGCAGCGGACGGGCAAAGCCCGTCCGGCCACACGGCAACGCTGCGCGTGGCCTTCGCGCGCGCCGTGCGGGCAGGCGAGCTGTGCTCGCCGATAACCCGCTCGTTACCGCGTAGCGGCGGGCTGTAGATAGCGCTCCGTGAGGAGGTCCTGGCGGGTGCGGAGGTCGACCGGCGCGCCGCGAATGAACACGTGGGTCGGCCACGTGGTGACTTCCAAGGGGTCACCGTTCCAGACGACGATGTTGGCCAGCGCACCGGGCTTGATGGTTCCCGCATCCACAATGCCGAAGATTTCGGCGGGCACTCGCGTGATGGCGGCCAGCGCCCCTTCGTAGGGGAAGCCGGACGCGACCGCGTTCCCCGCGGCGAAGCGTAGCCGATGCGCCCGATGGGCCTCCCGGCGCAGGGTGAAGGCGACGCGAACACCGGCCCGGCGCAGTCGGACCGCGTTGTCAGCCCGGCTCTGCAGCGTGTCGAAGCTCGTGGGCAGGTTCTGGAGCGGATCCACCAGAACCGGTACACGCGCGGCGGCGATATCGTCCGCAACCATCCAGCCCTCGGCCACACCGAGCAGCACCGTCCGAAGCTTGTGCTCACGCGTGATCTCCAGCACGGTCCGGATATCGGCCGCCCGGTCCACCTCGAAGACCACCGGAAGCTCTTGATCCAGCGCGCGACCCAGCACCTCGAGGTCCGACGCGGAGAGCGAGAGCTCGCGCAGCTTTCGGGAGATGTACGGACCGCGATTGGAACGGAAGAGCCGCGCGTCCTCGAAGACCTCCCGCAGACGCAGGAAGGCCCGTGCGCGCGAGCCACGGACCTTTCTAGCTTCTCTGAGCGAAACATGTACTGCGAGCGACGTACGACGTACCGGCTCGCGCTCCGCCAGATCGACCCAGATGGACTGCCCGGAGACGAGCCCTCCCGAAGGTATGACGACCGCGCAGGTGAGACCTCCGGAACGCGCGATCGGAATCACGAACGAGTCAGGATTGAAGCTGTCCTCCACGCGCAGCGCCGCCCGTACCGGATCGTGTCCGGGCCCCGCCGTCCCCTCGACAGCGCTTGCCTCGTGCTCCACCTCGGCCAGGCCGAGGCGAGACGCCGGGTCGATCAGGCCCGGCGTCACGACCGAGCCTTCCAGGCGAATCACACGCGTCCCCGCCGGCACCGAGACATTCTGCCCGACTGCGGCGACGCGGTTCCCCTCGATGAGCACCGTTGCAGCTTCGAGCGGCGGTCCGTCGCCGGTATGTACCGTCGCACCCGCCAACGCGACCGCGGCCAACACATGAATCATGGCGACTTCCGAATGCCGAGCTCGAAGTCCGACAGGGGGTACCGCCGCGGTCTGGTGCGATTGTAGACCACGTCTCCAGCAATAAAGACGTAATCCGCGCGCGTGTACACGCTGAAGGGGTCCCCCGACCACACGACGAGGTCCGCGTCCTTACCGGGCTCGATCGTTCCCACCCGATCCTCGATTCCCAATACCCACGCCGGATTTGCGGTAATCCAGCGAATCGCACGGTCGCGATCGACGTCGATCCCCGCTCGGCGCCCGGCCGCCAACGCGACGGCGGCCTGCTGGTTCAGCCGCTGAACATCGCGCGGGGAATCGGAGTGGAGCGCAACTCGCACGCCCGCGCTGTCGAGCAGGGCGGCGTTTGTGGGGACCGCATCCAAGAGCTCCATCTTGAGGCCCCACCAGTCGGCCCACACGACCGCTCCGACACCCTCCGAGGCCAGTGTGTCGCGAACCTTGTAGGCCTCAACGGCGTGGTGAAACGCGCGTGGACGCAGATCGAATTCCCGAAACAGGTCCAGACGCACGAGCATCTCGTCCGCACGGTAGCAGTGGTTCTGGATCAGGATCTCCCCGCGCAGCACCGCCGCCAGCGCAGCCTTCTCGTAGTCGACCTCCGCCTCGACCTCCTTTCCGACCTCCTCTCTGCCCTCAGCCTCCGCTGTGTACGCCCGCGCGCGTTCCAGAGCCTGACGGAGCATCGCCACCTCGCCCATGCGCGTCCTGGGACCCGTCTTGCCCTTCTTGCCGTAAACGCGCTTGGGGTTCTCGCCGCAGGCCATCTTCATGGTCGTGGGCGCGTCGGGGAAACGCATCGAGCGAGCGGAGAGCCCAGGCTTGAGCCGCAGTGTCACCCCTTGACCCCCGACCAGGTTGGCCGATCCGGGCAACACGTGGATCGTCGTGACGCCGCCCGCGAGCGCGCGCTCGATCACGGGATCCTGCGGCCAGAACGCCTCTTCGGCGCGCACGGCCGCTTGGAAGGGCCCGCTTACCTCGTTGCCATCCGCGTGCGCGGTAACCCGAGGCAGCGAATAGACTCCCAGATGCGTGTGTGGGTCGACGAGACCCGGGGTAATCCAACGGCCTTCGAGATCGGCCACGTATGCGCCACGGGGCACCGGAAGCTCGATACCCACCGCGCCGATCTTGCCTTTACGAATCCAAACGTCGGCCTGCTCCAGCGTGGGACCCGCCGCGGTCATCACCGATGCGCCGCGCAGGAGCACGCCACCCCTTCGACCCTCCACGCCGGGAGTCTCGCCCTCGGGTACGGAAGCAGGGGGCGGAGACGAAGCCGCACAGGCCACGAGAAGGCCAGCAGCCAGCGCGGCACCGCATCGCCGGGTCATGCGCCACATGGGCGCGCATTGTAGCGCCCCGCGTTCGCGCTGGCGCCGGGGAGGCTCGGGTCGCGGGCGGAGGGGAGCTGCGACGAGGGCCGATAACCCGCTAG
>DAOVBF010000228.1 GCA_030673955.1 Deltaproteobacteria bacterium | reverse complement strand
GCGGGGCGACTCGCTGTCCCCCGGCGGCTCTGTGGTAGCGCGCCGCTGTGAGCGCACCGGACAAAAGCGGCGCTACCCTTCTCAACGGAGCGGCCATGTCATAAAAGCGACTCGAGATCGATGCCCGCGCACGGGAAAGGCGGGTTTACGACCGCCTTCGCGCGCGCATCCTGAAGATCGAGCCCGGTACGCGCTCTGGCGTGCGCGACCTCGTCCTGCTGCTGCCTGACCTGGCCGTGTTGCTGGTCCGACTGGTCCGCGACCCGAACGTCCCATTCGGGTCCAAGGCAATCGCGTTGCTCGGCGTGTCCTACGCGGTCTCACCCGTGGACCTGCTGCCCGAGCTCCTGCTTGGTCCCTTCGGACTGATCGACGACCTGATCGTGGTCGCCGCAGCGCTCTCACGCATTGTGAATAACGTGCATCCGGACCTCGTCCGAGCGCACTGGTCGGGCCAGGGCGACGCGCTCGATGCAATCCGCCGGGTCACGGCGTGGGCGGAGTCTTTCTTAGGCAGCGTTCTGGCTCGGGTCCTCGGGTTCCGCCGCGTTCGGGAGGGCTAGCGGCCGAGCGGCTCGGCGCAACCTACACCTAGGGATTGAATGGATCGGGGTCACCGCACTCCGGACACATCGAGCTGCCCGAGCGAATCCGGGCTGCGCAGATCATGCAGTCCGCCCAGGGAGCAACCCCGCATTTGGGACATGCATTAGCTCGCTTGGAGATACGCGCAGCGCAAGAGGGACAGCCGATAAGCCGGGACTTATCGGACTCTGCAACGGTGGGTCTCATGCCCGATCCCGATTTCCCTCTCCTTTCAGATTCGGATGAACCCTGTGAGACACCGGCTTCCGCAGGTCGGATCACCGCTTCAACCTTCTGCGAGTCCTCATCGTTTACCGCTTTCGTTCTTGTCCGCTTCGCAACGACACGCGCTGCCTCAGCACCCGCCACGGGGCGGCCGTCAGCAGGAAAGGGAAACCCACACGTACAGCGAGGTGCCTGCTCGGAGACAACGTCGCCACAGTGGGGACATTCCTTGACATCCACGCCAACTCTCCCTCAACACAACATCGTCCCTCTCATCCTATCGGCAATCGGCTGCCTGGCTTGGGCAAACAGCGAATGGTTCCTGTCACTTGGAGCGTTCCGGTAAGGGGCGGCCGCTCCCTGGCTCGTCGCCGCCCGAGCTCGGCCCTGGAGCGTCGCCCGGTGGGTGCGATCTTTCGGGACCTTCGGCATGATTCGGGTGCGCCGCGCACCGGTCGCCCGAGAAACGGCCCGGCCTCTGTGCAGAGCCATGAGGGCCTGAGCCGCGGAGCTGCGCGGGAAACGGCAAGAGGCGTGGTCTCGAGTCGGGCGACGCGGAGAGGGAGGGCGCTGGATGGACAACGCCGAGCTCAAGGATGCGCTGCTTGCGCTCGCCCGGGATGCAGGGATCGAGGTGCGCACGCTGGGCCGACGCCGCGGGAGTGACTGCGAGGCGCCCCCGGTGAGCGGTACCTGTCGCGTCCGCGGCGCCGTGTGGGTAGTGATCTCGCCCTCGGATCCCGTGGAGGTCCAGCTCGATATCTTGGCCGAGGCCCTGCGCACCCACGCCAGCGCTTTGATCGAAGGCCGTTACCTGCCGCCCGCGGTCCGCGAGCGCGTGAGCAGCGGGAGGGACCCGATCCCGCACCCGGCCTGAACCCCCACACCCGGGAGGGGGCGCAGTCTTGCGGAACTCACCTGAGGCCTGGGGCACCCGCTAGGGCTTGGGGGCCGGGAGCCCGATGCGAGCAACGACCGGAAGATGATCGGAGGCGCGGCGCGCGGCGACGGTGGCATGGGCGTGAATGTCCAAGACCTTGGCCCCGCGGGCGTAGACGCGGTCGAGAGCCAGGAGGGGACGCGCCGACGGAAAGCTGGGCGGCCAGGCGAGGTTGTGATGCTCGGCCGGAAGCTCTCGGCCGAGCGCCTTCGTCGCCTTGCAATTGCGCCAGGCGTTCACGTCCCCGAGTAAGATGACAGAACCCTGGATCCGGGGGTGCCCGAGCAACAGGCGCACCTGACGGTTCCGGGACCCGTCCACGAGCGCGAGATGGGTCGCCACGATCGTGATGGAGCCCGAGCCCCCATGGAACTCGGTTGCAATGGCGGAACGGCGCTCCAACCGCCCGAAGCTCAGATCCAGGCTAAAGACGCTCGTGATCGGCCAGCGCGAGAGGATCGCGTTCCCGAGCTCGCCATACTTGTGGACACGCGTGACAACGAAGGCGACGTGGAGTCGGAGCTCCTCGGCGATGCGCTCGAGAGGGTCTGGAGAAGCAAAGGGCCGCAGGGCCTCCTGCAGGGCAATCACATCAGCATCAACCTCTGCAATGACCGAGATGGCCCGCTCTGGCTCGAACTTGGTCCCACCCGTCAGGCCCGTCCAACGGTGCACGTTGTAGGTCGCAACGGAAAACTCCGCCTCGCGTGCGCGCGCGGCGGTCGCTACCGATGGTGCGCGCACCATTCCCAAATAGGGCACCGCCTCGGAGAGAAGGGTGCGGTTCCCTATGTCGAAATCCTTGAGGCGTCTTAGTCGAGGCACGGTCTCGCGTCTTACGGCCATCAAGAAAGATCATCGTCCTGTTGCGCCTCCTGATCAAGCGGAGGCCCGTGAGGCGCGTGTCATGGCCGCCGATTCAGGGCTTGGCGCAGTAGAGCGTGGGACCCTCGGCCACGGGGCGCCCGCGTACCGAGTGCTGGCTGGCCGGGGGCCTCGTTCTCGTGGCGGTCTTCTTCCTGCTGCCGCGCTGGATCGAGCGATACGATTTCTTGGGGCTGCAAAGCGCTTTTCAGCAAGGCCCCAAGGCTAGATGAACAACATCAGCAGGGCCGCCAATCCGTCTACCAGTCGCTCAATCGGACCACGCCCCGCAAGCGAAGCTTCGTCGATCTGGCGCGCACCGGCCAGATCACGCTCAAACCGAGCGCTCAGCTGAGTCGAAACCTCTCCGCCCTCCAGGATGAGATTCACCTCGTAGCTATGCTCGAAGCTTTGCCGATCCAGATTCGAGGTGCCGATCACCGCCCACTCGCTGTCGAAGACTGCCGCTTTCGCATGCATCATCGACCTCTCGTACTCGTACACTCGCACCCCACAGGCCAACAGGCGCGGGAAAATCGAACGGCTCGCGCGCCGCAAAACCGGGTGATCGCTCTTTCCCGCGATCAGGAGCTCGACTGCGACGCCTCGCCGACTCGCCGACGAAAGAGCCTCCAGAACCCGACGGCCTGGGGCGAAATAGGGGCTTTCAAGCTTGACGTCCCGCGCTGCGTTCTCCAGCGCGGAAACCAGCAGGTCGCGCATTCTCCGGCGCCGGTAGACCGGACCGTCCGCGAGCACGGCGCAGCGGACGTTTCCGCAAGCCGGCGGCTC
>DAOVBF010000006.1 GCA_030673955.1 Deltaproteobacteria bacterium | reverse complement strand
TCGAGGAAGACGTCCACGAGTTCCTGCAGAAGCTCCATGTCGCCGTCCACGCGCTTGAGTAGCTCGCGTCGGCTCACGATCGGAGTGGGCGGAAGCTTGCCGCCGTCAGACATGGAAGCTCCTGGTCATGGCTCTTCGCTCACGGCTCGAGTTGAGCTTCGCGCGGAGCCGGGGCGCCTTCGCACGAGTCTCGATCGGCTCTCGAGCGAATGACCTTAAGCAGGAAGCCACCGAATTTGCATGACACTCAGGGCCAGATGCTGCGCTCTGGCCGTGGTGCCCTGGACTAGGCGTCCCCGCGTAGCTCCTCGCGGCGCAGCTTGCCGGATGGCGTGCGCGGCAGGGACGGAACGAGGTGTACCCGGCGGGGCAGCTTGAAGCCCGCGAGCCGGCTGCGGCAGTAGATGATGAGCTCCTGCGGAAGCGGCTTCCGTGCCGACTTCGCTACGACGAAGGCGTGCACCACCTGACCCCAGGTCGGGTCCGGACGGCCCACGACCGCGGCGGCCGCCACGTCGGGATGCGAGAGCAGCACCGCCTCGACCTCGGCGGGATAGACGTTTTCACCGCCCGAGACGATCAGATCGGAGCGGCGATCCAGGAGCGTGAGGTATCCATCGGAGCTGAGCGCGCCGATGTCGCCCGTGTGCAACCAACTCTCGCGAAGCACTCGCTCGGTCTCCTCGGGCCGGTTGAGGTAGCCCGCCATGACCTGCGGACCGCGCACGCAGATCTCGCCCGGAATCGTCGGCGGCTGATCCCGATTCTGCGCGTCGACGACTCGGAGCTCTAAGCCCGGCAGCGCCCGTCCGACGCTGGCGCCATGCGCCTCGACCTCTTCGGGAGCGAGCGTGGCGACCTGTGACGCCGCCTCGGTGAGTCCGTAGGTTGGCGCGATCGGGACGCCCTTGCGTGTCGCGCGCCGAACCAGATCCTCGGGGATGGGGCCCCCACCGAGGAGCACGAAGCGCAGCGCGGCGGGGAAGGACGCGCCCGCGGCTGCGTCGAGCAGGCGCGTCAGCATCGTGGGCACCAGCGAGATGGCTGTGATGCGGTCGCGCTGAAGCGATCGCATCACCGTCCGGGCGTCGAAACGCGCCTGAAGAACCACGCTGGTTCCGTAGATCGCGCTGCGCAACACGATCGCGAGGCCGCCGACGTGGTAGAGGGGCATGCACGCGAGCCAGCGATCCTGTGGATGGACGCCGAGGCGCTGGGCCGAGGCGTATGCGCTGGCGACGTGGTTCGCGAGGGTAAGCCGCACGCCTTTGGGATGACCGGTGGTCCCGGACGTGAAGAGGATTGCGTGGTCGGCTTCAAGCTCGAGGGCGTGGGAGGGCGCTGTGGGCTGCTCCGGGAGCGCGCGCAGCGCACTCGTGGAAAGCGCCTTCAGCCCCGGAAGATTGCGTCGAGCCGCCGCCACGAGGGCGCCGAGCTCGGCTCCGTGAAGCAGGAGCTTCGCGTGCGCAGCCTCGAGCAGTCCCCGCAGCTCGCGCGGAGTGAGGCGGAGGTTCAGCGGCACCAGCACCGCCCCGAGAGAAATCAGAGCGTGGATGAGTTCGACGTAGAGCAACTCGTTCTCGAGCAGGACGGCCACGCGATCGCCCGATTCGATTCCCAGACCGCGCAGTCTTGCGGCCAGACTCCGGGCGGCGGCGTCGAGCTCCGCGAAGCTCAGCGTGTTCTCGCCACTGATCAGGGCGGGATGTTCCGGTCGCTCCCTGGCATGCTGTGCGATCCAGCCCCGGAACGCGCTCATCCCGGCTCCGTGCATCCGAGACCGGGGCGATCGTGAACGGAGATCCGTCCCTCGTGAGGGATCAGCTCAGGCGGGAACGTGGACTCGAGCACGTCGCTGGATGCGAGGCCGCAGGCCAGGTCGCCGGGTTGCATCGCGGCGGCCAGGTGCGTCGCCAGTGCCGTGCCGATCCAGCCCTCGAATGTGGTTGTGACCACGCATCGGACGCCGCTCGCACCCGCCGCTGTCGCCAAGCGCATGCACGTCCGCAGACCACCCAGAAGCATGGGCTTTAGCACGGCGATCTCGGCGAGCTTTCCTTCCAGCAAAGCCTGACGGCCCTCCGGCCACGCGAGCGCTTCGTCGGCCGCCACCGTGATCGGCGATTCGCTGTGCACGCGCGCGAGTCCCGCCAGGTCGCGCCCGGGGACCGGCTGCTCGACGAACTCGATCGCGAGCGGCTCGAGCCGTGACAGGATCGCGATGGCGTTGCGCGCACTCCACGCTCCGTTCGCGTCGATGCGCAGACGGAGCTCGGCTCCTACAGCGCGGCGCACGGCCCTAAGTCGCGCCTCGTCCTCATCGCTGCTCGCCTCGCCCACCTTGAGCTTGAGGGTGCCGAAGCCGCGCGCCTTCGCCTCGCGCGCGGCTGCGACGCTTGCGTCGGGTCCGCAGGCGCCGATCACGGCGTTGACGGGGACGGCCCTGGGTAGATTTCCTCCCAGCAGGTGCGCCACAGGCACGCCCCGTATGCGAGCTCGCAGGTCATGAAGTGCGCCGTCGAATGCGCAGCGCGCCGCCGGCGCACCCGGACAGGTGTCGTCGATGCGATCGAGTAGCTCATCGAGCGTCCCCGAGCGACCCCCGAGTGCGACAGTCAGCTCGCCGAGCGCGGCTTCGGTCTCCTGCGGGGACTCGGTCCCCGAGGTGACGAGCGGGAGCGCTTCACCGAGTCCGACGAGCCCACCGGACCCGTGCAGACACACGCGGAAGCCGCGTCGTTCGCGCAGCTCGGTTCGGTGCGTGCGCAGTGGCTTGCGTAACCGATACCTCACAGGCTCGAGCGTGACGCGCTCGATGTTCACCAGAGCAGTCCTGCAACCAGCAGCGCACCGTACACCAAATGGAGACGGGCGGTTCCTACGAGCGCGCGCTCGAAGGCTTCGCTTTCCCGCGCGCGTACGATCCCTAGTCCGAGCGAAGCGGCGAGGGGCAAGCTCAGCCAGGGCAAAAAGATTCCGAGACGCGTCGGCTCTTCCACCCAGAGCAAGAGGGGGCCGGCATAGGCAAGCCCGAGCAAGCCGCCGTAGCCCGCGCGCGTTGCTCGCTCTCCCACCCGGACTGCGAGGGTCCGCTTGCCCACTGCGCGATCGCTTTCGATGTCGCGCAGGTTGTTGACGACCATGAGGTTCGTGACGAGCGCCGCAACCGGAAGGGAGGCCAGGAACGCACAGCTCGAGAAGCTCCCGGTGTGGAGGTAGGTGGTGCCCGTTACGGCGATGACGCCGAAGAAGACAAACGCTGCCAGCTCACCGAGGCCGTGGGAGGCCAGCGGAAAGGGGCCGGCGGAGTAAGCGGCGGCCGCCAGAATCGCCGTGATGCCGATCACGAGGATCGGCAGGCCTCCGCTCCACACCAGGTAGGCGCCGACGCATGCTGCGAGTGCCGTCGCGAGTCCCGCCGCCCGCAGCACCGTGGGGGCCGGGATCAGCCCGTGCTGCGTGACGCGCCGGGGGCCTCGACGTATTTCGGTGTCGATACCCTTCAGGAAATCGATCACGTCGTTTATAAGGTTGGCTGCCACCTGGAGGAGCAGCGCAGCTGCCAGGCAGGCAAAGGCGATGGCCGGTTGAAATTCCCCTTCGATCTTCGCGACGGCGCTACCGACCGCGACCGGGACGACGGACGCGCCCAGGGTCTTGGGGCGTACGGCCAGGATCCAAGCCCGCGGCGATGAGGGTCGGGTCGGGGTGGGTTCCGGGAGCGGCTGGGGTTGCGCGCTCACGGCAGACGTGGAAAACGCGAAAAATCGGGCGGGCGTTTCTGGACGAAGGCGTCGCGGCCCTCCTTGGCCTCCTCGGTCATGTAATAGAGCAGGGTGGCATCACCCGCGAGCACCTGAAGACCCGCCTGCCCGTCGCAGTCGGCGTTGAGCGAGGCCTTGAGCAGGCGAATCGCCAGGGGACTATTCGCCAGGATCTCGCGGCACCAATTGACGGTCTCCTCCTCGAGCCGGTCGAGCGGAACCACCGTGTTGACGAGACCCATCCCGAGTGCCTCGCGTGCGTTGTACTGTCGACATAGAAACCAGATCTCCCGCGCTTTCTTCTGACCCACGATGCGGGCCATGTAGGATGCGCCCCAGCCGCCGTCGAAGCTGCCCACGCGCGGGCCGGTCTGACCGAAGCACGCGTTGTCGGCCGCGATGGTGAGGTCGCAAAGTATGTGGAGCACGTGGCCGCCGCCGATCGCGTAGCCCGCCACCATCGCGATCACGGGTTTGGGAAGCGTGCGCATGGCGCGCTGTAAGTCGAGCACGTTCAGCCGCGGGACTCCGCGCTCGTCAACGTAGCCACCATGGCCACGCACCATCTGATCTCCGCCAGAGCAGAAGGCCTCCGTACCCTCGCCTGTCAATATCGCCACGCCTACGTCGGGATCCTCGCGCACGTCAGCGAAGGCCTCCTGCATCTCCATCACGGTTACGGGCCGGAACGCGTTGCGTACGTGAGGTCGGTTGATCGTTACCTTGGCGATGCCATCCCCCGACTTCTCGTAGCGGATGTCTTTAAACTCACGCGCGCAAGTCCATTGGACCTTCATGTCTCGTTTCTCCTTTCTCATCGCTGGCACGCTCACAGAACTCCCGCACCGCCTCGACGTAGAGCGCGGGGCACTCGAGGTGGGTCGCGTGTCCCGCCTTGGGCAGCGTCCGTGTTAGCGATCGGGGCAGGGCGTGCGCCATGCGGGCGGCGATCCCGCGGAACTTGGCATCCTCCTCCCCGACCAGCAGTAGGGTCGGAACGCGAACGCGCGGCAGTGTCTGCCAGAGGGATGGCTGGACGCCCGGTCCAAGTCCGCGCAGGCAGGCCGCGAGCGCGCGGGGCGCGTTTCGCACACGACGCTCGCGCTCCTCTGCCAGACGTTCGGGCCCGAGGCGTCGCTGGGTGCGAAAGAGCGGCATATCCATCCAGCGCTTCACGAAGGTCTCGATGCCCTCGGTCTCGAGCGTCCGCGCGAGCCTCTCGTCATCTGCGACGCGCTGCGCGCGTTCGCTTGCGCCCGCAAGGCCCGGGGAGGCGGCCTCGAGGACCAGCGCGCTCACGCGCTCCGGCCGGTGGATCGCCGCGCCCAACGCGATGCGGCCGCCCATCGAGTAGC
The DNA here is from genome assembly GCA_030673955.1 of Deltaproteobacteria bacterium. Taxonomy (GTDB): domain Bacteria; phylum Myxococcota_A; class UBA9160; order SZUA-336; family SZUA-336; genus SMWZ01. The sequence goes on along the minus strand of DAOVBF010000006.1, from coordinate 7,404 downwards.
CCAGCCAGATCGCACGCTGGAGGTTCCGCGCGTCCAGGACGTCGCAGAGGTCCTCGACCGTCGCATCGAGCGCGTAACGCCCTGGCGTCTCTGGCTTGTCACTCCCTCCGTGGCCGAGCAGGTCGACGCACAGGAGACGAAGGCGGCTCGCGAGCGAGTCCTTGAGCTCGCGGCCCCAGGCCTCGCTGCTCCCGGTAAACCCATGCACGAGTAGCAGCGGCGTTCCCACTCCGAGATCTTCCACGAAGAGGTGCAGACCGTCGCGCGTCGTGACCCTGGGCATCAGCTGGATCCTGGGGGCTCGAGGGCGCGGGCGACGGCCTCGCTGAGCTTGCGGTGCAACTCGAGGTTCTCTCGACGGTCCGCGCGCACGAGCACGAGCTGAACGCCCGGGTTTTGGAGCGAGGCTTCGATTGCGCTTCGCAGCGCCTCGGCGTTCTCCACCACACTGCAGGCCAGACCGAAGCCCTGAAGCGCTGCGCACAGGTCCACGCCCTGCGCCGTGGCGAAGTGACGCTCGAAGATCTCGCGCTTCGCGGCCGAGGCGACGGGCAGGAACTCGAAGATCCCGCCACCGTTGTTGTCGAGCACGACAATGGTGGCATCGATGTCTTGCTCGCGTGCGAGGAGCAGTCCCGTCCAGTCGTGCAGGAGCGTGAGGTCGCCGACGAGGAGCACGAGCGGTGTGCCACACCCGACCGCGCTGCCCAGGGCTGACGACACCGTACCATCGATCCCGTTGGCTCCCCGGTTCGCGAGTACGCGCAGGGAGCGCGCGGAGCTGGGCCAGAGGAGGTCGACGTCCCGAATCGGCATGCTGCTCGCGACAAACAACGTCGCCCCGTCGGGAAGGCTGTCGGCCAGCGTGCGCACCGCAGCCGGCTCCGAGAGCCCAGCCTGCTCGGCCAAGGCCGAGTCGAGGATCCGCCGCGCTGTTCGGCCCGCATGGATCCAGTGCTCGGCGAACTCCGAAGCGGGCGCAGGCCGGAGCGCCTCGAGATCCGCTGCGAGCGCGCGCGCCAGCGTCGAGGGATCCGCGCGCACCAGCTCGCTCGCCAGTGCGGTGGGATCACTCCAGCCCCACGGGTCCACCACGATCTGCGTGATCTCCGGATGGCGTTCGAGGAGCAAGCGGTAGGACTTCGAAGTGGGCATGGCGCCAAAGCGCACGACCGCGCGAGGCAGATGCGTTTCGACGAAGGCTTTGGCGCGCAGCACGGCGTCGTGTGCGTCGACAAGAAGTGCTCGATCGTGGGGTCCGCTCCGAAGCTGGGACAGCGGGTCGGCGAGAAGCGGCCAGCCACTGGCACGGGCCAGACGGGTCAGCTCGACGCTGAGCTCGGGCGTTGCGTCCAAAGGACCCGCGACGAGCCACCCCTGCGGCTCTCGGGCGATCTGTTTCGCGAGCTGCTCCACTTCGTTTCTCGGCACGCGTGGAGCCTCGGCGGGTACGACGTGCGTCATGGCGTCGCGCACTCGCCCCTCACGCGAGAGGGGATCCAACCCTTCCGCGATCTGCAGATCCTCGGGGATGGCTACGGGCGCGAGGGGTTCGCGGAACGGGACGTTCAGGTGGATGGGCCCCGGTGGACCACCCACGGCCGCCGCGGCAGCGCGGCACGCCACCCGTCGCAGGAGGCGGAGCAGTGTCGGTTGAAGGTCGGGCGGGGGGAGCTCCGCGAAGTAGCGCACGTAGGGTCCGTAGAGCTTGACCTGGTCAATCGTTTGGCCGGCGCCGCAGTCGCGGTCTTCCGGGGGACGGTCCGCCGTGAGCAGCACGAGCGGGACGTGGCTGTAGTGCGCCTCGATGACGGCCGGGAGGTAGTTCGCGGCGGCGGTGCCCGAGGTGCAGACCAGCGCGACGGGGCTGCGACTCGCACGTGCCAGACCCAGCGCGAAGAAACCCGCTGAGCGTTCGTCCAGAATCGACCGGTCGTGTATCTCGGGGTGGGCGGCAAAGGTCAGGGCGAGCGGCGCCGAGCGGGATCCGGGCGACGTACAGGCATGTCGGAGGCCGCAGCGCGCCAGCTCGTCGACGAGCGCCCCGGCCCAGACGAGGTTTCGGTTTACCCGTTGCATGCTGCCTCCAGCGCCGCGCGAAGGGTGCGAAACTTGAGGAGGGTCTCGGCGGCCTCGCTCTCGGGATGCGACTCCGCCACCAGGCCCGCACCCGCGAACAGGCGCACCTCGTCGTGGCAGAAGAGTCCGCAGCGCAGGGCGACAACGAACTCTCCATCGCCGGAAGCGTCGAAATAGCCGATGGGACCGGCGTACCCCCCGCGGTCGAAGTGCTCGTGCTTGCGGATCAGCTCCAGGGCGCGCGACGTGGGGGTGCCGCCCACCGCCGGCGTTGGATGCAGACGCGAGACGAGCTCCAGGACATGCGTCGGACGCAGGAGCTGGCCCCGGATGAGCGTGTGTAGATGCTGCAGGGTTCCGGTGTCGACCGGACGGGGCTCGCGGGGTACCTCGAGCTCGCGGCACAGTCCCGACAGAGCCTCCTCGATCGCGCGCACCACGAAGCCGTGCTCGGCCCTTTCCTTCGGAGACCGGCGAAGCTTGCTCGCGAGCCGTGCGGTCGCCGGCTTCGTGTCTCCGCGTGCCACCGTTCCGGCCACGGCTGAGGCGACGAGCTCGGCGCCGGTCCGACGGATGAGTCCTTCCGGCGTTGCGCCGAGGAAGGTCTCGTGCGCGATCCCGTCCGCGAAGATGAAAGCGGTCGGGTGCGATTCCCAGAGGCGGCGCAAGACCGAAACCGTGGGTAGCGCGCCCGTCAGCCGGAGCCGCTCGACGCGGGCGAGCACCACCTTCTCGGCCTCGCCGCGTTGGATGGCTGCGATGAGCTCGGCCGCGGCGTCCAGATAAAGCTGCGTCAGGCCCGGGTCTCGTGACGCTTGCAGGTGCACGCGGTCTGCGCGCTCCGGGCGCGCCTTCTCCAGCAACGCGATCGCGCGCCTCTGGGAGCGGCACGCGAGTTCCTCTTCGTCCTCTGCGGGGTAGACCCGGGTGATCCTCGTCAACCACGCTTCCGACGCCGTCCGCGTGAGGAGCAGGGCCGGTAGCGTGAAGCGTGCGTTCGCGCGAGAGTGCCAGGCAGGATCCCGGTCGGCGAGCGCGCGTGGAGCAAAAGCAAAGCCGCCCAGCAGCAGCGCTCCCGCGTCGGCCTCATGCAGGAGTACGCGAGCCCGCTCACTCACGTCCGCAAACGGCTTTGCGGCTAACGACACAATCTCGCTTGTGACCCCGAGGCCGAGAAGGGCGAAGCCATCCTGCGGACGCGAGGCGAGGAAGCGCCGTTGCCCCCGCGCTTCAGCGGCGGCAAAGAGCTCGAGCACATTCGGCGCGTCCCGAAGCTGCTCGCGATGCGCGACGACCACGGGTCTGCCGAGCGCGCGCGCACGGGACAGGCCCTCTCGCAAAGCTTCTCGCCATGGGTGCGTCGCCATGGTTGATGCCGTTCGCGTTCCCGCTTCGCGCATGCCTAAGCCCTCGTCGTCTGGATCTGCTGGATCGCACCGAAGAGGTGGCGCCTCTTCCTCGCGCGCGTGAAGCCCGCCGTCTCGAGGCGCGTGATCAGCTCCTGCTCCCCCGGCAGGTAGGTCGCCGACGCGGGGAGGTAACGGTACGCCTCGGTGTCCGACAGCAGGGCGCCGAGGCGGGGCACGACGTGCCGGAAGTGAAGCGCGTGTCCCCAGCGCAATAGGCGGGAGCGCGGCTCGTCGACCTCGAGCAGGACGAGGCGACCGCCCGGCGCGAGCACCCGCGCACACTCGGCGAAGACGCCATCGAGGTCGGTGAAGTTGCGCAGCGCGAAGCCACAGGTCATTACGGCGGCGCTCCCATCACGGAAGGGAAGCCGGCCAGCGTCCGTCTGCACGAAGAGTCCGGTCGGCCGGCGTCGGCGTGCCGCCCGGAGCATCCCCTTCGCGAAGTCCACGCCGATCGTGCGTGCGCCACGGGCGACGGCGAGCTCGGCGAAATCTCCGGTGCCCGTCGCCAGGTCCACGACGAGCTCCCCGGGTTGTACGGCAACGGCATCCAGGGCGGCGCGCCGCCAGCCCTGGTCCATGCCCAGGGTCATGAGCCGGTTCATCAGGTCGTAACGGGGTGCGATGCGATCGAAAAGACTGCGCACGAACTCCTGCTTGTGCTCCGTTCGGGGCAGGTCGCGGTTTCGACTCAGCTCCATGAGAGCTTCAGGCGGGTTCTCCGCGTGGCGGCCAGAGCCGCCTCGAGCGCTTCGTCCTCTCCGGCCCGGGCCAGCCGCGCGCGGGCACGATGCGTGAGCGTGCGCTCGAAGTGCAGCGCCACCAGCGTGGTCACGGCCGGAAGCAGCTCCCGAAAACGACGTGCAATGTCGTCCTTGGAGGGCTGCGGTTCACCTGTCCCCGCCTTGCGGACATAGCGGTCGAAGAGTTCGATCGCGCGGTCCGCGATCTCTTGTGTGTAGGCCGCGTGGTCTCTCGCGAGCGGCAGCAGTTCCTGCAGGGGAAAGCCCGACTCGAGCAGGAGCCTGGCGGCCTCGACGGAACGCAGGTCGGCCGCCGTGTAGCGCGCCTCCCCTTCGATTTCGAGAGGCTGCAGCAGTCCCGCCTGCTCACCGGCTTCGATCAGAAACTCGGGGATCCCGGCCCGGCGGGCGAGGTCGGTGCGGGTCAGTGTCGGCTCGCCCTCGGCCTCGGCCAGGGCCCCGAGCAGGGACTCCTTGACCCCGTCGCTTGCGCGCGGGTCCCCGAGCAACCGGCCCACCGCCTCGAGCGTCAGCCCCTGGCGGTTCAGCGCCCGGATCCGCCGCAGCAGATCCAGGTGCCGATCCGAGTAGATCGCGGTGCGGCCGCGGCGCTCCGGCGGCGGAAGCAGGCCACGGGACTGGTAGAAGCGCACGGTGTCCACGCTGACCCCGGCAGCCCGGGCGATCTCCTCGACCCGATATTCCATGTGATCATTATAGGAGTAATCACTCCAAGAGTCATGCCCGTGGGTCTCGGGACGGACAACGCGGTCAGATCCGCGACAGGGCGCGGCGGTCGATCTTGCCCATGGGGTTGCGCGGGAGGGCGGAGAGAAACCGGTAGCTACGGGGACGCTTGTACGGAGCCAGCTTCGCTTCGGCCCGGGCGCGCAGATGGGCTTCGACGGCTGTTTCGTCCTGGCCGGCCCGAACCACGACGAACGCGGCCACGCTCTCGCCTCGGTCGGGGTCAGCCATCCCGGCCACGGCCACCTCCTCTACAGCGGCCTCAGCCGCGAGCACCTGCTCCACCTCCCCCGGCAGCACGTTGGTGCCGCCGACGATGATCAGCTCCTTCTTGCGCCCGGCGATCCGCAGATAGCCCGCCTCGTCGTGGCGACCGAGATCACCCGTCAAGAAGAAGCCGTCCCGAAAAGCCTCGCGCGTCAGCTCGGGTGCGCGCCAGTAGCCCGACATCACGGCGGGCCCCCGCACCTCGATCTCGCCGTCATCGGCAAGTCGCACTTCGGTGTTTGGCAGGGGCAGGCCGACGCTTCCGTCGCGGCGCTCCCCGTCGAGGGGGTTGCTGGAGACGATCATCGTCTCCGTTAGTCCGTAGCGCTCGACGGGCGCGTGGCCGAAGCGCGCTTCGAAAAGACGGAACTCCTGAGGCTCGAGCGGGGCCGAGCCGGAGATGAAGACCCGCATCCGGGGCAGGTCGCGCACGAGAGGTGAGCGCGCCATGCGACGCAGCATGGTGGGTACGCCCATGAAGACCGTGGCTTCCTGCTCGGCCAGCACCTCGATGCACAGGTCCGCGTCGAAGCGTTCGAGCAGCAGGATCGGCATGCCGATCCGCGCACTGCCGTAGAGGGCCACCGCCAGGCCATGCAGGTGGTGGCAGGGGAGCACATGGAGGAGCCGATCCGCTTCCGTGAGTCCCCAGGCGTGTGCGAGCGCGTCGAGGTTGGCCTCCAGGTTGGTCTCGCTGAGGGGAACTCCCTTTGGCTCTCCCGTCGTCCCGCTGGTGAAGATCAGGAGGGCGGGACTCTCCGGAGTCCGCTCGAGCAGACGCGGCGGCCCGGCGCGGCCCGGTCGATCCGTGGGTCCGACCAGTGTTCGAAGCGCCGCATGCTCGAGCACGCTCTCGCGCTCCGACTCGGTCAGCGCCGCATTGATGGGAACGACCGTGGCGCCCGCTGCAAGCGCGGCGAGGTGGGCGGGGAGCAGCTCTGGCCCGCGCGGCAGGTCCATGCCGACGCGGTCCCCGGGCCGGACGCCCCGGCTCCGGAGCGTCGCCTGCCAGGCGCCGACCGCCGCGAGGATCTCGTCGCTGCTGCGAGACCAAGCGAGTTCCCCTCGTGTGTCGAGACCCGAGTAGATCTCGCGCTCGCGGCTCGTCTCCAGCGACTCGAGGATGCGCCGGATCATCGCGAGGGGCTAGGGAATGCGCTCGAGGGCTGCAATGACGGGCTCGGGATCGAGCCAGATGTGGTAGTCCTCGCGCACGTCGACCAGCCGGATCCGGCCCCCGCGATCGAGTACGTAGGTGGCTGGGTGCGGCACACCGGCCTCGATCGGCTCGGGGCCCGGCTTGCGCAGTCCGAGTCGATCGATCGCGCGGCTGGCGGGATCCTGGAGGAACCGGACCCGGTCGCGCAGCAAATTCCCGTCGATGAAGCGCAAGGTCTTCTCGTTCACTTGGTTATCCGGAAGGACATAGAGGATGACGAGATCCTCGACCTCTCCCAGCTCCCGCCGCAGCTCCACGAGCCGCGCCTTGGTGAAGGGTCACCAGTCGATGCTGCGCTCGAAGGTGAGCACCACACGCCGACCTCGGAAGTCGGAGAGTCGAACGGGAGCGCCCTCCAGGTCCAGCAGCGTGAACGGGGGCAGCCTCTGGCCGATCTCGCCGATTGCGCCCGGGATGTCGTGACGCACTCGAGCCTCAGTCCCCCGTCGACCCAGCGGTGTGTAGGGTAGCGCGAGGTCCAGCACCAAGAGCAAGGCGATCACGACGCTTGCCAGGATGCGCCCCATTAGAGTGGCTCCGCTGCACTAGCTGGGGGGCGGAGCCAGACGAAGGCCAGCGCCAGCAGCAGCAAGACTGCAGCCTCCACTCGCGGGAGGTCGCCCAGCCAGGCGAAGTCGCCCATGAACCACACCAGCATGCGGTAGAACGCGCCCAGCACCAGACCGACTGCCGTCGCGGTGCCGATCACGCGCGCTCCGTGGCCACGCGCCGCACCGATGAGGCACCCTCCCCACGCGACCAGACAGCTACCCGTAAACGCGACGAAGTAGTACCCCTGGGGTCCTAGCGGGAACGGGAAGACGCCCACGGAGCCGGGCGCAAGTGAGCCGAGGAAGGCGAACATCATCCCGAGGCCGATGAGGATCATGAAGGCCCCGCTCACCCCGCACAGAATCGGGTAGGCGCGCGTCACACGGCG
>DAOVBF010000227.1 GCA_030673955.1 Deltaproteobacteria bacterium | reverse complement strand
CCGATCGAGGCCCCCATGCGCAGGGAGAAAGAGGTGTGACGGGGTCCAGGTCAGCACGTCGCGCGATACCGCCGCGATGGCGTTCTCCATCATCCGCGGCGGGGGGGTGTAGAAACGCAGCAAAAGGCGTTGCAACCAGGACGGCTGCACGCCGGGCACGAGCTCGCCCGCCCCTTCCAAGACCAGCCAGGCCGCGAAGCGCACGCCGCCACCTGTGCGACCGTGCTGGCCGCGCAGAACCGAGAGGAGAATCAGCGAACGATGCAGCAGGTCAGCGTGGTAGGACTTGTTCGAGCCCCGGGACGGGTAGAAGAGTGTGCGTCGTGAACTCGCGAGCTGCTCGGCCAGCCGGTCCTGCAACCCCTTCCCGACGCCGGTCACTTCCTCGACATACTCGGGCGTGAAGGCGGCCAGCCGTTCGCGCAAACGCTCCATCACGGGGCGCGCGTTCACGACACCCCGGGTCGTGTTCACGGCGTAACGGCCCGCAAGGGCGGGCTCGATCTCCCCGAGCTCGATGGAATCACTCCAGCGGCCCGATGTACCCGGGGCCTCCATCACCTTTCCCGAGCGAAGGTCGTAGACGTAGAAGATGTCGTCACGGCCGTTTGTCTCGAGATCGGACTGGCGCAGGAAACGCCCGGTGTCGTCGCACACCAGGAAAGGCAGATCGCTCTGCTCCCGGACATAGGCCTCGTCGATGGCGCCACGCTCGAGGATCGACCGCGCGAGCCCCAGTGCCAGCGCGGCGTCGCTCCCCTGCCGTGGGTTCACCCAGAGCGAAGCATGCACGGCGCTCGGCGTGTAGGCCGGCGCCACGGTGATCACCGTCGTCCCGCAATAGGGTGCCTCGGTCGCGAAGTGCGCATCGGGAATACGCGTCGTCGCGGGGTTCGAATACCAGAAGATGAGCGTGTCGGCTCGCATCCAGTCGTCGGCGCTGCCATCCACGAAGGAGGTACCCCAGGTCTGGAACGCACCCATGGCGAGATCCCCCGTGCCGCCGAAACCATCGAGCAGGGTCGCTCCCAGCAAGGAGAAGAGCCGCATCTCCCCCATGCTGCTCGGCCCGCTGTCCACGTTCGACGTGCCGTTGTCGAAGACGACGGTCTCGGCCCCGCCGTCCTGAGTCGCGTTGAGGATGGCGTCCGCGAGGCGTGTGAGCGCCCGGTCCCAGGAGATGCGCCGCCAGCGCCCGGAGCCGCGCGGTCCCACTCGCTCCAGGGGATGAGTGATCCGGTCCGAGCCGAGCATCTGGTCGCTGTAACAGACTCCCTTCTGGCAGCCGCGTGGCGCGAAGTCCGGAAGACCCTCTACGTTGCGTGCGTACACATCCGCCTGCTCTTCCCGCCAGACCACGCCATCCTTGACGTAGAGATCGAACGCGCAGGCACTGAAGCAATTCGCGCGCACGTGCGTGCCTCGCACCACCCGGTCCCAGCGCCACGCCTCCCGGTAGAGGTCCGGAACGCCGCGGTAGGCGGGCGGATTGGCCGGGGCAGCGGATGCGGGAGCCGCGCGGGGCAGCAGGGTGCGCACGGAGAGGGCCAGCGAGCCCGCGGCTCCGGCAATGAGCAGATCGCGCCGTGTGAGCTCAGGCATTTCCGTATCTCCAGCCCGCCGCGGCCGCGAGCCGTTCAGGTGCGCGAGGGTATCGACACCTTGCCCGGAGCTGTATGACGCGGGTCATGTTGGGGGGGTCTCACGAGGGCTAGGCGGATCTCCCCGCCACGGCCTGGGAGCCCGAGGAAGCAGGGCTTCGTCTTCCGCGAGACCCACCCCGAGCGCACACCTCCCCTTGGCGGCTTCGGTCCCAGCTCGCCCTGCGCGAGGCTCCGTACTGACATGAGCGTCACCGACCCAAGAAGGCGCGTCGGGAACAGGAAACGCCGCTAGCGAGGTTTCAGGCGCTGCTTTGGCAAAACTTTGACGTGCTTTTGCAGAACTTTGACGTGCCCTCCCATGTACGACTCATACAATCTTGCAGGTCGTATCACCCTTCGAAGAACACCCTCCAGCGCGAGTGGACATCTCGATGCGAATCTATCTCGTGTCACCGCAGAATCCCGAGAGCTTCTGGACGATGAATCGGATTCTGCCCACGCTGGGCAAGCACTGTGTGTTTCCGAACCTCGCTCTCCCCACCCTCGCGGGGCTCTCACCTCCTCCCCACGCAGTGACGCTCTGCGACGAGAACGTCGAGGAAGTGGACTTCGACAACCCCGCGGATGTCGTCGGTATCACCGGCTACATCGTCCACAAGCAGCGGATGTTCGAGTTGATCGACGAGTTCCGTCGCCGCGGCAAGCTGGTCGCGGTCGGGGGCCCTTACGCCACGCTCTGTCCGGAGGACTTCGACGGAAAGGCCGACGTCCTCTTCATCGGGGAGGCGGAGGAGACCTGGCCGCGCTTCCTGGCGGATTACGCGTCCGGCAGCTGGGAGTGCGTCTACCGCGCCCCACGGCTCCCGGAGCTGGGACACGGACCGCCACCCCGCTTCGACCTGCTCCGCATGGATCGCTACCGGGCGATGCCGATGCAGTTTGCGCGTGGCTGTCCCTTCAATTGCGAGTTCTGCGACATCATCGTGATGTACGGACGCAGACCGCGGACGAAGTCGGTCGAGCGCGCGATGGACGAGGTCGAGGCGCTCCACCGGCTGCGCGCGCGCAACGTCTTCATCGTCGACGACAACTTCATCGGGAACCGCGCGAAGGCGAAGGCCTTCTTGCGCGAGCTGGCACAATGGCAACAGGCGCGGCGTTATCCGATCGATTTCATTACCGAGGTCTCCCTCAACCTGGCGCTGGACGATGAGCTGCTCGAGCTGCTCCGGGCGGCGCACTTCACGATGCTTTTCATCGGAATCGAGAGCCCACGCCGGAGCTCACTGGACGAAGCCAGAAAGACTCAGAACACGCGCGACGACATGCTGCGCTCGGTTCACAAGATCCAGGCGTACGGATTCGAGGTGGACGCGGGCATGATCGTCGGCTTCGATGCGGACGACCCCAGCGTGTTCGAAGAGCATTTCCGGTTCATTCAGGAGGCGCGGATCCCGGTCTCGATGACGGGGCTGCTCAACGCTCTCCCGAGAACCCCGCTGCACGAGCGGCTCGCCCGGGCGGGCCGCCTCCTGGCCGAGTCGACCGGCGACCAGTTCGTATTCACCAACATCGTTCCCGGGGGAATGAGCCGACTGCAGCTCTACGAGGGCTATCGGCGACTGCTCGAGCGACTCTACGAGTACAGGAACTATCGCCGCCGTGCGATGGCGCTGATCCTGGCCCGCGGGCGGTCGATCCGGAACAGGCTCGACATCGGACAGGGCGACCTACAGCTCCTCGGGCGTTTTCTGCGCGATTGCCTGGTCCGGACCAGCCCGCGCCGCCGCTGGCTGACGCTCTCCATGCTGCTCC
>DAOVBF010000199.1 GCA_030673955.1 Deltaproteobacteria bacterium | reverse complement strand
CGCGGGCACGACCAGCGCGCTCACGATCGCGATGATCGCGATCACGACCATCAATTCCATGAGGCTGAAACCAGCGGGTCTCCGCAATTTATGCACGCACGCGTCTCCTGGGCAGACAAGGGAGCAAGGGTTGTGCCGCTGCCTGGGAGGAGCGCTCCGGCGCCCGCGCGGCGGAGCTGCCGGCGGGAGATCGGTAATTTTTGCGGGGTGCGAAAAAGTTGCGGGCCGGGTAGGCTGGCCGCTGAAGGCTGCCTCCGGGTGTGAGGCGAGTCGGGGGAGGTCGTATTGCTGAGCCCCATTCCAGTTAAACACACCGAAGAGACGCTGGAAGCGCTGGATGCGCTCATGCAGAAGGCCATTGCGCACGCGCGTGTCCGCGAGATCGACGAGCAGCAGGTCGGCGTCGCAAGGATCGCGGACCTCGCGACGCGGCTGCGCGCAGCCCGAGATCTACTGGAGTATGCGCGCGAAGCGGGTGAGCTGTATCAGGAACAGGCTGGCGTCTTCACGGCGCAAGTGGCCGCGGACATCTTGCAGCTCATCGGCGTGCATGGACCGGAGCATGGCCTCGAGGACGCTGACCTGCCCGGTTCCGAGCCCCAAAGCTTCGTCCGGGAGGCGCTACGGGACGAGCGTCTACGCTCCATCGGAAGGCAGGTCGCTGCGCAACGCGGCCGGAACAACTGCCCGCTGGAAGAGGACTACGAGCTCACGCGGGACGCGGTGCGCACCTTTGCCGAAAGCGAGGTGACGCCCCACGCCGAGCGGATCCACCGCAACGATGAGCTGGTGCCCGAGGAGTTCATCCAGAAGATGGGTGAGCTTGGCTACTTCGGGCTCTCGGTGCCGGAGGAATACGGCGGCAGCGGGATGGGCGAGCTCCCCATGGTGATCACCACCGAGGAGCTGTCGCGGGTCTCACTCGCGGCAGCGGGCTCCCTCATCACGCGCCCCGAGATCCTCAGCAAGGCGCTGCTTGCAGGCGGGACTCTGGCTCAGAAGCAGGAGTGGCTACCCAAGCTCGCGAGCGGCGAGATCATGGTCGGAATCAGCGTGACCGAGCCCAACGTGGGAAGCGACGTCGCAAGCGTGAAGTGCCGCGCCGAGCCCCACACCGAGGACGGCGTGGATGGCTATCGGATCACGGGACCCAAGAGCTGGTGCACCTTCGCTGGCCGAGCCGATGTGCTGGCGGTGCTCTGTCGAACCGACCCGGATTCCTCCCGAGGGGCACGCGGTCTGTCGCTGTTCATCGTAGAAAAGCCGGCTTTCCACGGGCACGAGTTCGAGGTCACCCAGCCCGGCGGGGGCAAGCTCAGTGGCAAGGCGGACGCCACGCCTGGCTATCGCGGGATGCACTCATTCACCCTCAACTTTGAGGGCTACTTCGTCCCGAAGCAAAACCTCGTGGGTGAGGAGCAGGGGCTGGGCCGCGGCTTCTACCTTCAGATGGATGGCTTTGCGGCCGGGCGCCTCCAGACAGGGGCCCGGGCCTGCGGGGTGGCCCAGGCCGCGCTCGAGAAATCGACCGAATACGTGCTCGACCGCGCCCAGTTCGGGCGCTCAGTGATCGAGTTCCAGCTCACGCAGTACAAGCTGGGCTGGATGGCCACGCAGCTTGCCGCGGCCCGTGCGATCACCTATGCCGCGGCCGCGGCGATGCACAGGGAGGAGCCCGCAGCCGCCCTGTATGCGGCTCAGTGCAAGCTCCTGGCCTGCGACGTAGCCGTGGAGGTCACCCTGGAGGGGCAGCTTCTTCACGGAGGCTGGGGCTATGCCGAGGAATACGCCATCAGCCGCTACGTCGTGGACGCTCAGGTCCTGCCCATCTTCGAGGGGGTCAAGCCGATCCTTCAGCTCAAGGTCGTGGGTCGGAGTCTGCTGAGCTGACGCGGACCCAGAGCAGCGTGTCGCTGACTTGGGTCTCCCATTCGTGCCTTGCAAAGGGGCTCGTGTAGACGCTGGTCATCTCTCGGCGGACGTCAGCGATCGCGATCTGCTCGCCGAGCTCGAGCGTGACGCTTGTGGCTGCAGCCGTCTGGGAAAGCTGACCCCAGGCTCCCTCCTCCTCGCTTACAGCGGCGATCTCGAGCTCGAGGGAGCCGCCGCCGAGGCTTCGCGGCCGGACCTGGAAGCCGGTGCGAATCGGGGCCAGGGGGGTGGTCTCGAAGACGCGGGGATCCCTGTTCTGCTTCTGGAAAACCCGGACGTGCACCGGGATCTCGGTGCCGGTCCAGATCTTGGCCGTATGGCCCTCCAGAACCGAGAGGTTGACCAGGAGATCCTCGGCCCCCTCGGTTCGCAGCGTCCGGAAGACCACCCCCGGGTCCTGCGCGGGGCTTCCCACCCGCCCAATGCGAAGATCCCCGACCTCGAGCCAGCCGTGAATGACGAGCCCGCGCTGTCTGAGCTCCCTCTCGCTGGTGAGCCGGGCCTCGACCCGGTAGCGGGACAGCGGGACATCCAGCTCCCGCAACGCCCGCAGGGTCTGTTTGACGGCCGCGGGAGGCCCGCTCAGGACGAGCTTCCCGGTGCGCGGATCCGCCACGACCGTCCCGCTCGGGCCCAGGATCCCCTCGGCTACCACAGCCAGCTCGGCGGCGGACCGGTGCCTCGGGCGGTAGAGCTGAAGCTCCTCCGCCCCCCCCGACCGCGGTACCCACGTGCTCAGTAACGCGAGCAGCAGGATGCCCGGGAGCCGGCCGTGGAGCGCGGACTTCATCGCCCCTCCATCGGCTCGATGGCAAAGGGCTTGACACCCGAAATCCCCAGCTTAGGTTGCGTCCACCCGTGCGAAGGGGCGGGAGCCGCTCCATTCGCCCGTCGCTCTTGAAACCGGACAGGAGGAATCCCGACATGGCCATCAAGGTTCGTCCGCTCCACAACCGTTTGATCGTCCAGCGGCTCGACGAAGACGAGAAGACCCGAGGCGGAATCATCATTCCTGACACGGCCAAGGAGAAGCCGCAGCAGGGCCGGGTGGAGGCGGTGGGGCCTGGCAGGCGGGACGAGAAGGGCAATCTCATCGCGATGGAAGCCCAGAAGGGTGACCGGGTGCTCTTCTCGAAGTACGCCGGGACGGAAGTCAAGCTGGAAGGCGATGATTATTTGATCATTTCCGAGGACGATGTCCTCGCGATCTTGGAGTAGGGGGTCATGGCTGCTAAGGAAATCCGCTTTCATGAAGATGCTCGAGCATCGCTCCGGGCTGGGGTCAATACGTTAGCCGACACCGTAAAGCTCACCCTGGGCCCGCGGGGCCGCAACGTTCTCATCGAGAAGAGCTGGGGGGCGCCGACCTCCACGAAGGACGGCGTCACGGTCGCCAAGGCGATCGAGGTGGAGGATAAGTTCGAGAATCTGGGCACTCAGATGGTCAAGGAGGTGGCCTCCAAGACCTCGGACGTCGCCGGGGATGGAACCACGACGGCGACCCTGCTGGCGCAGGAGATATTCAATCAGGGACTCAAGCTAGTGGCCGCCGGCGCCAACCCCATGGAGATCCAGCGGGGCATCAAGAAGGCCATCGCGGTTGTGGTCGAGCGGCTCGAGAAGAACGGCCGAAGAATCCGTGGCCGCGAGGAGATCGCGCAGGTGGGAACCGTCTCCTCGAACGGAGACACCAAGATCGGGGAGATGATCGCCGAGGCCATGGAGAAGGTGGGGAAGGAAGGCGTCATCACGGTCGAGGAGGCCAAGAGCATGGAGTCCACGCTCGAGGTGGTCGAGGGCATGCAGTTCGATCGCGGCTT
>DAOVBF010000177.1 GCA_030673955.1 Deltaproteobacteria bacterium | reverse complement strand
GACCTCCTGCCACCACGTCGCGCGCACCCCTCCCGCGTTGAGCTCGGACGAGGCGTAGCGGCCGTGAAGATCCAGGTCGACGACGTAGACGTCCGAGACCCCGCGCTCGACCAGAGCGGCAGCAATCGACGAGCCGATGATGCCACCGCCAGCGATCAGGACCCGAGCATGTTGGTCCAACGCGACCCCTCCATCCTGAAGCGTACGCGCTACACTCCCGGCTGCAAACCCGCCCAGGGCGGGGTTCAGGGGGGAGAAGACCATGGACTCGACGGACACAGCGCGACGGGTTTTTCTGGCCCCGAACGAGGTGCCGGGCCTCATGCTTGGCGCCCTGCTCGGCGAGAGCGTGGCCTTTCGCCGCATCCTCGGCGCGCGCCGAGCTGGGCGGACGGGCCTGGCCCTGGCTCTCGTCGGGCTTGCCCTGGCCGCGCCGTCGCTTCCCACCGTGCCGCTGCTGGTGGTCTTGCATCTGTTGCTCGCGCTCTTCGTCGTGGTTGCGGTCAGCGGACCGGTCACGCTGAGAGTGATCGAAGAGCTCAGGCTGTCCCTCTGGACGGTGGCGCCGCTGCTCGCGCTGTTCGCTGTGCTGCGCCTGATCTGGCCGGCATCATGGCTACCCGCGGTTGTCGCCGTACTGGTAGGACACCTGCTCGTCTGGAGGGGCCTGCAGGCCCAGATCGACGAGCGCAAGGATTAGCGAGCTTCGGATTCGAGCGCGTGCTTCTTCAAGTCCGCGGGCGGCGTGCCCTTTGGGACCGGCGCGGCCGGAGGATAGCGACCGGGCTCAGAGTAGTTGTAGCCCCGCGTGTTCAGGGTGAAGCTGAGCTCCCCGGGCCGAGGCTGGGGAAGCGGCAAGGTCATCCTGCGCCGGGTTGGCTGGGAAAGACGACACGCGCCTTGCGACGCATCCGAGGCGATGGAGGACTCCGGGGTCTCGCCGCTTTGGATCGCGGGTGCCGGGGAGATGGGAAGCTCAGAATCCGCATGCGAGCGGATCACCACCCCGCCCGTGCCGAGCACGAGGGAGAGCACCACCAGCAGATACCCGAGCTGCTCACCGGACACACGCATAGCCATGACCTCCCTACAGAAGATGACATCGGCGCCATCGGAGCAGGGCTTGAGCCGGACGCGCGTTGCGCGTAAGGTGCGCCTGTGATGCACCCGAACTTCGTGGACCCGAAGCAGGCCTTCCTGCTGGTCGTCGACATACAGGAGGGCTACCGCAAGGCGCTCCACGAGTGGGATCGGACCATCGAGCGGGCGGGCGTGCTGATCCGCGGCGCCAAGGCGCTGGAGCTGCCGGTGCTGTGCACGGAGCAGTACCCGAAAGGCCTAGGGCACACGGCGCCGGAGGTGCTGGATGCCCTGGGCGATGTCCCCCGGTTCGAGAAGAAATCGCTCTCGGCGCTCGGGGCTCCGGGCCTGTCCGAGGCCCTGCTCTCCCTCGGACGTCGACACGCCATCGTCTGTGGGATCGAGACCCATGCCTGCATCAACCAGACGGTCCACGATCTGCTCGCGTGGGACTTCAGCGTGCACATCCCCCGCGATGCTCTCTCTTCGCGACGTCCTCTCGAGCATGAGGAGGGCTACGCCAAGCTGCTCCGCTCGGGCGCGATCGGCGGGAGCGTGGAGAGCATCCTGCTCGAGTGTGTGCGCACCGCCGACCATCCCGCGTTCAAGGCGGTGTACGCTCTGATCAAGTAGCTTCATGTCCACCGGAGCGCTTCGGCGCATCGAGCGCGCGGTGCCCGACTGTACGCGTTGTCCCCGCCTGGTCCAGTACTTAAGGGAGATGCGGAAGCGCCATCCCGACTACTGGTGCCGTCCGGTTCCAGGCTTCGGAGATCGGCGCGCGTGGCTGGTCATCGTGGGTCTGGCCCCCGGACTGCATGGAGCCAACCGCTCCGGTCGACCGTTTTATATGGATGCCTCGGGTGAGTGGCTCTACGCTGCGCTGGAGGCGCGCGCTCTCTGGGACGGGCGCAGGCTTTCGGGTGCATACATCCTGAACGCCGCTAAGTGTGTCCCGCCGGGAAACCGCCCGCTCGCTGCCGAGCTCGAGGCGTGCCGCTTCTGGCTGGAGCAGGAGCTCGCAGCGCTCTCCTCTGCACACGTTCTGCTCACACTTGGCGCGATTGCACACACGTCGGTACTCAAGGCCTGGGATGTGCGGCCGCTCGCGCGCCACCCCTTCGGGCACGGCGCGTGCTATCGGATCGAGGATCGGCCCGCGTTGCTCGCGAGCTACCACCCGTCACGTCAGAACACACAAACCGGGGTTCTTACACGGGCGATGTGGCGTCGTATCTTCGAGCGCGCTTTCAGGCTCGGAGCCGCGGCCAGGCCGAGCCGTCTTCGCCGTTAAACCGAAAACGCCCCAGGCCGCCGGACTAGAACTTGACGGGCAGCAGCCCGTCGAGGATCGGGTGATGGCAGAACTTGCTTCCGAGCTTCTTCAGGGCGCGAACGCTAGCGCGGGGACGGGGTATTCTGCCGGCCGGGGCGCCGCGCGAGGCGCAGATCTTCTTGCAGCACTTCCCAACCTTACCGATGGAGCCAGAGCCTGGGCCGGGGTTGCTTCCGGTAGCGCCACTGCCACCGCTGATACCGGGGTTGCTTCCGGTAGCCCCACTGCCGCTGTCTCCGCCGGGACCAGGGACGCTGGCGGCACTGTCACCGCCTTCGCTCGAGCCACCGTCGCCACCGCTGCCGTGGGAATCGTCGTTATGATTCCGAATCGCCGAGATCGCGAGCACGTTGGCCACCGTCATCACACGGTCGATGTTGAGCTGGGTGTCGGTGCGTGTATAGCCGGCCGGTTGAAAGGCGCGGTTGTGACGCCAGAGGGAGACCGGGCTGAACGCATCCATGGATCGTTCACCAAAGGGGAGGTTTTTCGCCGCGGACTGGGTGAGGGCTCCGATCCAGTCTCCGCCTGTATCCGCCGCCTCGGGCGTGGCCACGGTTCCGACGGTCAGCTGCAGGATCGGGCTGAGTACGGCGTTGTCCACTGCGCTGACGGCGTCGGCCCCTGCCTTAACCGCGCTCTCGATGCCCGTGACCAACTCCGGAATCACCCCAGCGGGCTTGAGTCGCACCAGACTGAGCAATGCTCTGGGGACCGCACTGAGCGGAGAGGCGCGATACGTCTCCCGACCGGTGTGGATATTGGCCTCGCGCGTTCCGGTGATGGCGTGACGCAAAGCGTCCTTGAGGTCTTCACGCGCATCGGTGAACCCGGCGCGGATATTACCGGTGACCGATCCCGTAGCACGTCGTGACGGGCTACGGGGATAGATCTCTCGGACGTAGAGCCGAACGTTGTCGGCGATCGAAGTCCCTACATCGGTACGTTCATAGATCTCCGCTTCCCGTAGCGCGGATAGGCCGATCTGGTAGCCATCCGGAGCATCGAACAGGGCCACCGATTCCTCCGGACAGTACAACACGCGATGCGGGCTCACGGCGGGGTTTCCGTCATCGTTCGTCAGCTCAGCATAGAGCGTGCTGTAGCACCCATCGGGGTTCTGGCGTACGTGAAGGTACTCCTCGAGAAAGCTTACGAGGGGCATGTCGCCCCATTCCAGATCGAGCGTGAAATCACCTCGCGTCCGGACAATGAAGAGATCCTCGCGGTCGAAATGCGTGACGAGCCGACCGTCGGGACCATCGGCGGTCCAGTCATCCGCGTCCTTCTGCCGCGTGAGCGACTCGAAGTCCTCGATATAGCGGGCGGGGTTCTCGCCGAAGTCGGCGAAGTCGAAGGGGGCCCCCTCGCGATGCTTGAGGATCACGAGTCCGGGGACGAATCCGCCTGCGCCCACGTGAGCAAGCTCATCGACCCGCCGGAACTTGACGCGCGCGGTTTTCGAGTCGACGGATGCGAGATAACGCCTGTCGAGCTGTGGATCCCCGCTGGAACCAGCGACGTAACGGACCCCGATCTGCCAGTGCGTCCGACGCAGGTCGAGCTGCGAGATCCGCGGCGAATCGAAAACGGCCTGGTTCCCTTCGATCCGTCCGCGAACGCTGCGATCGATGGCTCCGTCGCC
>DAOVBF010000068.1 GCA_030673955.1 Deltaproteobacteria bacterium | reverse complement strand
GCGGCCTCTCGTGCTGGGCGGCGTCGAGATTGCTCATGACCGGGGGTTGGACGGGCACTCCGATGCTGACGTCCTGGCGCACGCCGTGGGTGATGCGCTGCTGGGCGCGATCGGCGCAGGAGACCTGGGGACGGAGTTTCCGTCCGCGGATCCGACCTGGCGGAACGCGTCGGGAGCCGAGCTCCTGGGACGAATCCTGGGGAAGGTCGAGCAAGCGGGATTCATGATCGAGAACGTAGATGCCACTCTCGTCGCACAAGAACCCCGGCTCGCGTCGCATCGCGCAGCGATCGAGAAGGGACTGACGGGGATGTTGCGCATGGATCCTTCGCGCGTGAACGTGAAGCTCAAGAGCAGCGATGGGCTGGGGGCGATCGGGCGGGGCGAGGGAATCGCCGCGCACGCCGTGGTGCTTGTGCGGAGCGCCGAGTGACTGAGCTTCGGCTTTACAATACGCTGACCCGCCGCAAGGAACGCTTCGAGCCTCTCGATGGCAAGCTCGCGCGGGTCTACTCCTGCGGTCCGACCGTTTACGCCCGACAGCATCTGGGAAACCTGCGCGCCTACCTGTTCGCGGACCTGCTGAAGCGGGTCCTGCGCTACAACGGCTACGGCGTGCGTCACGTCATCAATATCACCGACGTGGGGCATCTCACCGACGATGCCGACCTGGGCGAGGACAAGATGGAGGTGGCCGCGCGGAAGGAAGGGCTGTCTGCGTGGGAGATTGCGGAGAAGTGGACACTTGTTTTCAAACAGGATCTCGAGAAGCTCAACATCTTGTCGCCGGACGTGTGGTGCAAGGCGACGGACCACATCCCCGAGCAAATTCAGCTGGTCCAGTCCCTCGAGCAGAAAGGTTTCACCTACCGCATCGACGACGGCATCTATTTCGACACCTCGAAGGACGCCCACTACGGCGAGCTGGCGCGTGTGAACCTCGAGGCGCAGCAGGCCCAGGAGCGCATCGAAGGGGCGTCCGCTAAGCGCAGCCCCGCTGATTTCGCGCTCTGGAAGCTCTCCTCTCGAGAGGGCGCGCGCCGTCAGATGGAGTGGGATAGCCCCTGGGGGCGCGGCTTTCCGGGCTGGCACCTCGAGTGCTCGGCGATGAGTTCCAAGTATCTGGGCACGCCCTTTGACATCCACACGGGGGGGGACGACCACATCCCGGTGCACCACACGAACGAGATTGCGCAGGCCGAGAATGCTTTTGACGTGCGGCCCTGGGTACGCTTCTGGATGCACGGCGCGTGGCTCATGTTCGAGCGAGGAAAGATGGCGAAGTCCAAGGGGACGGTCGTGAGCCTCGACGGGCTCGAGGCGCAAGGTATCGATCCGCTCGGCTACCGCTTTTTCGTGCTGGGCGCCCATTATCGACAGCAGCTGAACTTCACCGACGAGGCGCTCGAACGAGCGCAGACCGCGTACGCGAGGCTCGTGCGCCACGCCGTGGAGCTGCGCCAGGCGGAGGAGAGCGCCGACGCGGATCAGGTCGGTGACTTCCGGGCACGTTTCCGGGACGTGATCAATGATGATCTCAATGCCCCGCAGGCGCTCGCGGTGGTCTGGGAGGTGGTGCGCAGCCCGGCGCTCGGAGGGGCGGAGAAGTGGGCGCTGCTCTCGGAGTTCGACGAGGTTCTGGGTCTGGGTCTCTCGGAGGCCCGGATCGAGGCCCCCGAGCTGGATGCGCGCGTCGAAGGGTTGATCCGGGAGCGCGAGGCGGCACGGCTTGCGCGCGACTTCGAGCGCGCGGATCAGATTCGGAGCCAACTCGCGGCGGAAGGCGTCATCCTCGAGGACACCGCGCAGGGGACGCGCTGGCGACGTGCCTGAGTTCGAGGTCGTAAGCGATTATAAGCCCGAGGGGGATCAGCCCTCCGCGATCGAGCAGCTGGTGGAGGGCGTGCAGCAGGGCCGGCGTCGCCAGACCCTGCTCGGCATCACCGGGAGCGGGAAGACCGCGACGATGTCCTGGGTGATCGAGAAGCTCGGCCGACCGGCCCTGGTGATCGCTCCCAACAAAACCCTGGCGGCCCAGCTCTACGGCGAATTTCGCAAGCTCTTTCCCAAGAACGCCGTGGAGTACTTCGTCTCGTACTACGACTATTATCAGCCCGAAGCGTATGTCCCGACCACCGATACGTACATCGAGAAAGACGCTTCGATCAACGACGAAATCGACAAGCTTCGCCATTCCGCCACACGCTCGGTCCTCTCGCGCCGTGACGTCATTGTGGTTGCCAGCGTGTCCTGCATCTACGGGCTGGGCTCCCCCGACACCTACGGGGACATGCATGCGTTCCTGGAGCGAGGGATGACCCTCAACCGCCAAGATTTTCTCAAGAAGCTGGTCTCCATGTTGTATGCGCGCAACGACTACGACTTCCACCGTGGAACCTTCCGCGTGCGCGGTGATGTGGTGGAGGTCTTTCCAGCGTACGAAGACGATCGGGCGATCCGGATCGAGTTCTTCGGCGATGAGGTGGAGTCGATCACCGAGGTGGACCCGCTGCGAGGCCGCTCGCTGCAACGTCCGAGACAGGCCGTGATCTTCCCCAATAGCCACTACGTCTCGACCGAAGGGCGCATTCGTGTCGCCATCGACGGGATCCGCGAGGAGCTGAGCGAGCGGATCCAGTATTTCCGCAAGGAGGGCAAGCTGCTCGAGGCCCAGCGGATCGAGCAGCGCACGATGTACGACCTGGAGATGCTCTCGGAGGCGGGTTTCTGTCAGGGTGTCGAGAACTACTCCCGCTGGCTGGACGGGCGGGAGGCGGGCGAAACCCCGTACACATTGCTTCACTACTTTCCGGACGACCTGATCGTCTTCGTCGACGAGAGCCATGTCACGGTGCCACAGCTCGGCGGGATGTACCGCGGAGATCGTCGGCGCAAGGAGACGCTGGTCGAGTATGGCTTTCGGCTGCCTTCGGCGCTGGACAACCGGCCGCTCCGTTTCGACGAATGGGAAGAGCGAGCGCCCCAGGTGGTCTTCGTCTCTGCGACGCCCGGCGATCACGAGCTCGAGGATTGCAGGGGGGTCGTGACGGAGCAGATCATCCGCCCCACGGGTCTGATGGATCCGGAGGTCGAGGTCCGGCCTGCCGGCAACCAGGTCGAGGATCTGCTCGCAGAGCTGCGGCAGCGCATCGAGTGGGGCGATCGTGCCCTGGTGACGACGCTGACGAAGCGCATGTCGGAGGAGCTGACGAGCTATTACCAGGAGCTGGGTCTCCGGGTGCGCTATCTGCACTCGGAGATCGCCACCATCGAGCGTACGGAGATCCTGCGCGAGCTGCGACAGGGGGCCTTTGACGTACTCGTTGGGATCAATCTGCTGCGCGAGGGGCTCGACCTTCCGGAGGTATCTCTGGTCGCTATCTTGGACGCCGACAAGGAGGGCTTTCTGCGCTCCACGCGCTCGCTCATTCAGACCATCGGTCGCGCTGCGCGGAACGTGCGCGGCAAGGTGATCCTCTACGCCGACCGGGAAACGAACTCGCTCCGCGAAGCCGTGCGGGAGACGATACGACGGAGAACCCTCCAGGAAGCCTACAACCGCGAACACGGCATCACCCCCAAGACGGTGGAGAGCCAGATTTCGAGCCTACGCGATAGCCTTTACGAGGCAGACTACGTGACTCCGCCGCTGGCCGCGGATGCGGAGCTTCCCCTGGATGAGATCCCCAAGCGGGTGAAGGCGCTGCGTCGGGAGATGCAGGCGGCCGTCGAAGAGCTGGACTTCGAGCGGGCCGCAAAGCTTCGCGACCAGATCATCGAGCTGGAGGAGCGAGCACTCCTCCAGGGGTTCGAGGCGCCGGCGCGGGTCGCTTCCGGGGGTGAGAGAAAGTCGCGGCGGGGCACATCGCAGAAGCCGCGAAAGCGAAGATGAGCTCCGCCGGGTCCGCCCGCTCGACCTCGACGAGCCCCTTGCGGGAGAAAATCAAGACGCTCCCGAGGGAGCCCGGTGTGTATCTGTTTCGCGATCGCACGGGTAACGTGCTCTACGTCGGCAAGGCACAGAACCTCCGTGCCCGCGTTCGGTCGTACTTCGCGCGCAGCGGCGACCAACGCTACCGCATGAGCCTTCTCGTTCCCCGTATCAACGATGTTGAGTTCGTCGCCACCACGAATGTGAAGGAAGCACTGCTCCTCGAGAACCAGCTCATCAAGGAGAATCGACCGCGCTTCAATGTCCGGCTGCGCGATGACAAGAATTATCTGGGGCTTCGCCTCGACCCCAAGCAGAGCTACCCGCGCCTGACCGAGGTCCGGCGCTTCCTGCGCGATGGGGCGCTCTATTTCGGCCCCTATACCTCGAGCGTCGCCTTGCGCGAGACCCTCAGCCAACAGCAGAGAATCTTCCCCCTGCGCACGTGCTCGGATTCAGTCTTCCGGAGCTACCAGCGCCAGGGACGTCCATGTCTGGAGCACGCCGTGGGACGCTGCGCCGCACCTTGCTGCGGCCTCATCAGCGATGACGCCTACCGGAGGCTCGTCGACGGGACGATTCTCTTTCTGCGCGGGAAGGCGAGGGAGCTCGCAAAGGATCTGCGCGCACGAATGCGCGGTGCGGCCAAGGCGGAGCAGTTCGAAGAGGCCGTGCGGCTGCGTGACCTGATTCTGGCGATCGAGCGAACGGTGCAACGCCAGTCGATGGTGTCGACGCAATTCGTGGACCGGGATGTCTTCGGCCTGGCGCGCGATGGCTCGGATTTCGAGGTACAGATTCTGCACGTGCGTCAGGGGAGGCTCTTGGGCGGAGACAAGCACAGCTTCCGCAACATACGGATCGATGATGCAGAGGCCCTGGGTTCCTTTCTGGCGCAGTTTTACGAAAGGGACTGCGATCTTCCTCGCGAAGTCCTGCTGCCGTTACGGGTCGAAGGGCAGACGACCCTGCAGGACCTCTGGCGGGAGCGTGCGGGGCACGCGGTCCGCGCCATCGTGCCACAGCGGGGCGAGCGTCGACGCCTCGTCGAGCTGGCGCAGCACAACGCGGAGCTCGCGCTGGCGGAGCGAAGCCAGCGCAAGCAAAAGCTGGACGAGACGCTGGCGCAGCTGCAAAAGCTCTTGCGCCTTCGCCACCCTCCCGCGCGCATCGAATGCTACGACGTCTCGCATCTGCAAGGCACGATGCACGTCGCCTCGCGGGTTGTTTTCGTGGACGGCGAGCCGTACCGGGATGGCTACCGGCGCTATAAGCTGCGCGAGGCGGAAGCGGGCGACGATTACGGAGCCATGCGCGAGGTCCTCCGGCGGCGCCTCGCGAGGCTGGAGCAGGATCCAGCCCCCGACGTGCTGCTGCTCGATGGCGGGAAGGGGCAGCTCAACGCAGTGGAAGCCGTGCTCCGGGACCTGGGAGTCGGTGGGATTGCGCTCGCATCCCTCGCCAAGGAGCGCGATCTGGAATCCCCGTCGCCGCGTGTGAAGCGGCACGCCGGGAGCAAGCGCGAAAAGCTTTTCCTGTCGGGCGTGAAAGACCCTCTCCTGCCTCCACCCGAGGCGCCGGCCTTCTTGCTTCTGCAGCGGATACGCGACGAGTCCCACCGCTTCACGATCCGCTATCACCGTGAGCTGCGAAGCAAATCCGGGCTGCGTTCGATTCTCGATGAGCTGCCCGGTATCGGCCCGGTGAAGCGGCGCGCGCTGCTGCGGGGGCTGGGGAGCCTGGAGCGGGTGAAGCGGGCGAGCGTCGAGGAGCTCGCACGGGTGCCTAAGGTGTCGCGCGTGGATGCGGAGCTCATCCACCGCTTTTTCCGAGCGGAGGCGACTGGGGCATTGGTCAAGCGTGGCGGCAAGTCGTCCGATCCTTCCCGTAGCTAGCCAAGCGGAGACACTGCGCGCCGCCTTGACCTGCGTAGTGGGAGGGCTGCTTCATGCGCCTTTTGCTGCTGATGGGGTTGCTCTTGCCGAGCGTTTGCCTGTTGGCTGCGCCTGCCCGAGCCGAGTTCTATCAGTGGGTGGATCCGCAGGGGCAGGTTCACATGACCGACGACCTCTCGCAGGTCCCCCCGGCTTATCGTGCCGCGGCGAAGCGAGCCACGAAATCGACGGGCCGGGACTCCACGTCTCGCTGGAACTCGATCGACGCAAAACCGCAGCCGCCCTCCCTGCCCACCGAGTCGAAGTCCTCCGACGACTCGCGGGTCCACGTGATTCCCGTCGAGCGAGCGGGTACGAGGCTCACCGTGCTCGCGCTTCTCAATGGAGCCACGCAGGCGTGGTTCAAGGTGGATACGGGGGCCGAGGTCAACATGATTCCTCGCTCCGTCGTGGATGCTCTCGGGATCCAGATCGATGAGTCCACGCCCACGATGGCTGTGGTCGGCATCAGCGGCGAGCCCATGCGGCTGCCGATCATCACGCTCGAGGAGGTCCGGCTGGGTGAGGCCAGCGTCAAGAAAGTGGATATGGTGGTGAACGATCGTCGCTCCCAGGGGCTGCTCGGCATGACCTTCTTCAATCACTTCAAGGTCCACACCGATCCAGTGGGGGGCAAGCTGACGCTGGAGGAGGTGGACCTCGATGGGGCGGACGGCGTGTACGGGGGGTTCGGCGAGTCCTACTGGCGCAGAGAGTTCCGGAGCCTTCACGCACAGCTCGAGCAAATCGAAAGGCAGCGGCAGCTCGTCCCGAGCACGCACGTGACGTGGCGCGACCGGCTCGACCATCAGGAGAGCCAGCTTCGAAAGCGGCTCGCCGACATCCACGAGCGGGCGTCGCGGAGCGGCGTCCCGCAGGTTTGGCGTGAGTAATTCGTTCCCGTGATCCGGAAACCCTTTTCCTCATCCACCGCCCCGCCTGTCGTCCCCGGCGCCCCGCGGAGGCGCTGAAAGTCCCGCAGACGCCCCCGGACTGCCCGGAACGGGCTTTCTTGCGTGGAACTGAGGCTGGCACCTGCCTTGCTACGGGAACTGGGCATGTCGCCCGTGACGAAGCAATGGTTGCACCTCCTCGAGACCCGTTTCGGGGTCGGCCCGGAATTCGCGAGTCATCTGCTCCCGGTCCTGGAGCGGTTCGCGGAGCAGGAACC
>DAOVBF010000100.1 GCA_030673955.1 Deltaproteobacteria bacterium | reverse complement strand
AGAGCAGCGCTACGTCGATCTCCTCCTCGCCGAACTCGATCGCGCGGGTCTTCACGCTGCGCACGCGCTCCGCGCGTCGTCCGCGGCTCGGGTCCAGACTCCGCGGCTCGGGGACGCGAGGCGAAGGGGCGGCCCACGCGCCCGGCGCCCGGGGTGCGGCATCGCCGAGCGGCAGCCGCTTCGCCACCTCGCGGGCCCGTGCGGTGACATCCCGCGGGCGGTAATCCTCCATCTGGACCACGGTGTCGGCCACGTCGAGATAATCTCCCGCACCGCCCACGACCAAGACCGACGAGACGCCGCGCTCATCCCAGAGCTGCCGAACCCGATCGAGATACGGCGTGATTGGCTCCTTCTCCGTCGGCACGAGCTCTCGCATCCGCGAGTCCCGAATCATGAAGTTCGTCGCCGCGGTGTCCTCATCCACGAGGAACACGCCTGCGCCCGCCTCCAGCGCCTCGACGATCACGGCGGCCTGCGAGGTGCTGCCCGATGCATCATCGGTGTCGAAGCGCTCGGTGTTCCTGCCAAGTGGCAGCTGCCCGATAAAGGGTCGGAGATCGACGCCGCGGACCGAACGACCGTCCTCGGCGCGTATGGTCACTGCGTCCGCGACGGTCACACAGCGCTCCCGCCCATCGCCGGGAATGTGGTCGTAGACGCCGAGCGCCAGCACCGAGAGCAGCGTGGACTTACCGTGGTAGCCGCCCCCGACAATCAGGGTCACGCCGCACGGAATTCCGAGCCCCTGTAGCTTTCCCACGTGCGGCGCCTCCAGCTCGAAGCGCAGGGATTCGGGAACCTCGAGCGGCACGGCCTTCGACATCGGCCGCATGTCCACACCGCTCTGGCGCGGCAGGACGCTGCCCTCGGGGAGAAACGCGATCAGCCCGAGCTCGGCGAGCTGGTCGCGCAGCACCACCTGATCCTCTACGCAGTGAACATGGTTCTCCAGGGCCGCCAGGTCCGGCTGAGGGAAGACCCGGTCCAGCGCGGACGGCAGACGCTCTGCCAGGAGCTCGTGGGCGGAGCGCCCCAGGATCCGCCGTCCCGCGGCGGGCAGCCCCACCGTCAGGCGCAGGCGGAGGTCTCCACCGGGCTCGACGTGGACCGCGCTCCGCTCGAGCACCTCCTGACCGAGCGGCGCAATCTCCAGGAGCCCGCTCTTTCCGCTGCCCGACCTGTGACGCGCACCGGCGAGCGCCCGCAGGATGGCGCGGTGCAGGAAGTCGGCTGTGGCGCGACGGGCATCGGCATTGGCGGTTGCCCACGCGGGAAGTCTGGCCACGCCCGCCGGAATATCGATACGGATCCGACTCGGCGCCGCGAACGGGTCCCCCTGCACATGCTCGAAGGTCAGCCGATCGGCACCCAGCGGATAGGCTCGACGCTGCAGGTCCTTGTAGGCCGGGTACGAACGGCCGTCGATCCGTTCCAGGTCTCGCGCCAGCTCACTTGCCGAATCGCTCACGCCTCCGCCGCTCCCGTGGGACGCGCGAAGAGGGGCCGTGCTCGCCAGAGCATCACGCTGAGCACCAGGAAGGGAAGCGCAGCGACGACGCCCATGGGCCAGCCCCGTCCCCTGTCGTCGAGAAGCTGCCAGACGAACATGCCGATCGCGATCTGCAGCACATACAGGGACGCCCAGGGCCACATCCAGGCGCGCATCCGATACAGGCCGTAGGTGCCGGCGGCGTAGATCGCCCAGTGAAGCGGCTCCGTCGCCTTGGCGGCCCAACCGGTGAGGACGACGCCGAACCAAGCTTCCTGATCCACTGCAACAGGCTTCCAGACGAAGTCCCAGGGCAGATAGATGAAGGTCATGTAGGCACAGAAGAGCATGATTACGCTGAGCCAGGCTGGCCGGCCCTGGAAGAGTCTGGCCCAGGCCTCGGTCACGGCTCGACCCACGCTTTCGCGCCGGGCCGGGAGCCGGGCGGCGGCGTCCCCGATGTGCCGACGTCGGGGCCGCTCCCATGGGAACGATTTTCGTTCTTTTTTCGTTCTTCCTGCAACGGGCGAAAGGGGTTGGAGGAGCTCGACCTCAGGCTGGGCCGAGAACCCGCACTAGAGACGAGCAAGCAGGTCCGCGGCGGCGTCAGCGAGCGCGTCCGAGGAGGTGGACATCTCCAGGTTGCGCAGTCGGCTGCGCAACAGGCTGCGCTGATCCGGCAGCGCTGCCTCGGCCGCGGAGTCGAGAGCTGCCAGCACGCGGAGCACGTCCCGCTCCGTCTCCAGATCGAGGAGCGTCAGCAGCAGGCCGATGTCGTCGGGCATGCCGAAGCCCTTCACGTATTCGCGGAAGGTGCGCCCGAAGTCCGGCGATCCTTGCGCATCGCGAAGCCGCTGTTCGAGCCGCAGACGAGGCGCATCCTCTTTCTTTCCGAAGAGTTTCTCGTCGATACGCTGGCGATATCTCGCCGCAGCGGCT
Source organism: Deltaproteobacteria bacterium (assembly GCA_030673955.1). Taxonomy (GTDB): domain Bacteria; phylum Myxococcota_A; class UBA9160; order SZUA-336; family SZUA-336; genus SMWZ01. The sequence continues at coordinate 3,157 of DAOVBF010000100.1, read as the reverse complement.
CGCGCACGCCCCTGCGCCTGCTCGCTGCGCGGCCGCCGCTCGCCGCCGTTCGACTTCTTCTCACGCCGGCGACGGTCCAGCTCACTGAAGGAGATCTTTCCTCGATCACTCACGCCAGTGTCCTCCGAAGAACTGCAGCAAATGCGGAGCCGAGGGCACACCGTTCATGCCCTGCGCACCTTCCACCTGCCCGCGGGAAGCACGCACCCATAGGCCTCGGATCGGGCGGGTTTTCGTGACCCACTTCCACCCGAGGAGGACCAAGCCGGGCGCCCAGGCCAGCCATCGGCTCGGCCACCCCACCCCGCTAGCATGCCCCATCGCGCCGCTTTTGTCTCGCCTTATTTCTCTGACACCATCCCCCGCGCCGAGGAAAACCCTGGCCGGAACGGGCGCGAGAGCGGCCCTGGAGCGAGCCCTGCCCGCTTACGGCAAGCAGGCCGCCGTGAAAATTTGCGCGCAACCTTCCGATACGCCCGGAGGAACACTCTCCCCCCCGCGTGGCACGGAGGCCGCCAGATGGATCCACTGAAGAAACTTCTTGCGCAGGTGGACAATCTTCCCACCCTGCCGGACATCCTCGTCCGCATCGAGACGGAGCTCGGCAATCCCGAGTGCGATCTCCGGAAGGTCGCCGAGCTCATGGCGCTGGATCCTGTCTTGACCGGCCGTCTGATCCGGATGGCCAACTCCGCGCTGTTCGGCGGCTGTGGGCGCACGACGTCCACCGTTGACGCGATCACGCGCCTGGGCGCACGCGAGACACGAAGCCTGGTGATCACCGCCGCCGTGATCCAGGTCCTCGATGCCGAGTCCTCGATGTTCGACCTGCGCGAGTTCTGGACGCTCGGCCTGGCCTCCGGAATCTGCGCGCGGCAGATCGCGCGCGACCTGCGCCACGGCGTCCCGGATCAAGCTTACCTGGGAGGCCTCGTGCACTGCCTGGGCGAGGCGATCCTGGCGGTCCACTTCCCGGAGCGCTTCGCCAAAGCACTGACCGAAGCGCGGACCGAGGGCTCCGATCTGGTTCAAGCCACCTGGGCCGAGTTCGGCTTCACCCACCCGGTCCTTTGCTGCCACGTCCTCGAGCGCTGGAACTTTCCAACCGCGGTGATCGAGGCCGTCGAATACCACCTCGAGCCGAACGAAGCCCGCAACGAAAAGCTCCTCGCCTCCATCCTCCTCGCGGCCGACCGGATCTGCCGCGAGCTCGGCTTCGCGAGCTTCGAACCCAGCGGCGAAGATCGCGCCTGGCTCGCGGACATCCCGGGCGAGTTCACGCGTTTGCTGCTCGACGCCGGCTACCCCGATCTGGATTTCTATGTAACCGAGCAGAAGGAGCAGCTCACGGAGGTGAGCACGCTCGTTAACTCCGTCTTCTCGCACCGCTGATCGCCCACCCGTCGGCGCGTAAGGCTTGCCGCCCAGGCCGCTCTATGAGAGCTTCGTAGGGTTACTGGGAGGTGCCGATGTCAGAACCCGCGGAATCCCGAGCGGCCGCCGCGCGCGCCGTGCCCGGCTGGTTGGTCCTTCTGCTCTGGGTGCTCACCTTCACGCTGGCGTACGTCGGCGTGGGCCCTGTGCTCGGCAGCATGATCGAGGGCGTCGACCGAGCACAGATTCCGAAGACTCTCGCCTTGCTCGCGTTCGTGAGCCTGCTCGTGGCTTTGGTCGCAACGGTGCTCTGGGCGCGCGGCCTGGGACGAGGCGCCACGACGCTGGAGGCACGACCCAAGGGCATCGGGCGGCGTCGCTTCCTGGTCGGTGCCGCCACCAGCGTGGGGGGCCTCGTCGGCACGGTGGTTTCCGCGCTGGCCCGACCTTCGGGGTGGATGACCGTGGTTTCGCCAGCCATCCAGGCCGAAACCCCCAGCCACGCTCCCCGCCCCCAAGCAAAGTGGAAGGGCTCGCGCATCCAAGCCTACCGTCGCCTCGGCCGAACGGAGTTTCGCGTCTCGGACATCTCCCTCGGCTCAGGGCGAATCAACCTCGAGAACGACGGCGAGGCGATCGCGCGTGCCGCCATCGAGCGCGGCGTGAACTACTTCGACACCGCTCCCGACTACTCGGGCTTCGGCTCGGAGCTCGCCCTCGGAAGGGCCATGAGAGGCCAGCGTGACGGCATGTTCGTCGCGACCAAGTTCTGCACCAAGAACGGGCACCTCAACGTGGGCGCCAGCGTTCGGCAATACATGGAAGCCGTCGAGGGTAGCCTCGAGCGTTTGCAGACGGACTACGTGGACCTGGTGCACATCCACGCCTGCGATAGTGTCGAGCGCCTTCTGGATGCGAACGCGCACGAAGCCTTCGATCGCCTGCGCGAGCAGGGCAAGGCGCGCTTCCTCGGCGTGTCCAGCCACACCCCCGACCTGGAGAAGGTCGCGACCGCAGCGCTCGATAGCGGTCGCTTCGATGTGATGATGCTGGCCTACCACCACGGCGCGTTCCCGAATCTGGAGGAGATCATCGCCCGCGCCGCCGCGGCAAATATCGGCATCGTGGCCATGAAGACCCTGAAAGGGGCCAAGCACCGAGGACTGCTCGAGCTTCGCAACCAGGCCGACTCCTATACGCAGGCCGCCTTCAAGTGGGTCCTCTCCAGCCCCGATGTTTCTTGCCTCGTCATCTCCTTCTATGAGCATCAGCACCTGGACGAATACCTGTATGCCTCGGGGAAGAGCCTACGCAGCGAAGAGCTTGCTTTGCTCGAGCGCTACGACGAGCTGATCGCCGGAAAGCATTGCTTCACGCACTGCGGAGCGTGCCTGGGGTCGTGCCCCGAGCAGCTCGCGATCCACGATGTGCTGCGACACCGCATGTACTTCGAAGACTACGGCGACCAGAAGGAGGCGATGCGGCTCTACGCCAAGCTGCCGAAGCAAGCGGACGTCTGTATCGGCTGCAGCGCGCCGTGTCTCGGCGTGTGCCCCCACAGCGTCCCGATCAAGGAGCGCACGGTCGGCGCGCATCGGATGCTCACCTTCAGCTAAGCGACTTCCATGTGATAGAGTCGCCGTGTGACGCGCGCCTACCCGATTCTGTGCGGGCTGAGCGGGGTCTTGATGATCCTCATCGGCCTCGGGATGTTCTTCGCCTTCCTCGGCTCACTCGCACCCGGCTCCGTGGGCATCTTCCCGTTCCCGCTCGGACCCCAGGG
>DAOVBF010000122.1 GCA_030673955.1 Deltaproteobacteria bacterium | reverse complement strand
AGAGACCACAGTGGTGCTTGAGCATGTACATAGCAATGTGGCGGGGTGCAATGACGCGGGGAGTCCGTGTTCCGGAGCGGAGGTCCGTGAGCCGGACGTTGAAATGTCGCGTGACAACAGTCAGCACAGCCTCTGGTGAGAGCCGTGCGCCGCGGCCGGGGCCCTGCGCCAGGATGCGACGGACGAGCGCGGCGTCTGTCAGACCCTCTTGGCAAAGCGGCTGGGTCATTAGACCTGTCACGAGCCCATCGAGGTGGCGGAGGTCCTCGCCGAGGTTGGAGACGATCTCGGAAGCCACATCCGAGCGCGCCTCGACCTCCCAGCGTGCGATGCGATCGAGAACGATCGCTACCCGGGTCTCCCACTCGGGTGGGTGGAGGCGCATGCTCACGCCTGCCTGAAGGCAGGTCCGCAGCGGCTTCTCCAGCTCGTGCATCTCACTTGGGGCATTTCGGGCTGTTACGATGACCTGTGTCTGCAGCGCTCGGAGGGTATCCAGCGCGTGCTCCAGCTCCGCCTGAGAGGCGTGTCGGCCGGCCAGCGCCTCAACGTCGTCGATCAGCAGGGCCGTGCAGACCCGCAGGCGGGAGTGGAAGGGGACGAGCTCGCCGGAGCGGATGGCTGCGACCAGCTCGAGTGAGAACTCCTCGGCGCTGAGCTGAAGCACGTCTCCTGGGGGCTGTGTCGTGGCGAGCTCGTGGGCAATCCCGCGCAGGAGGTGGGTTTTCCCGCAGCCTGTGGGTCCGTGTAGCAGGAGGGGATTGGCGTGCTGCCCCGGGTTCCTGACGACGGCGCTGGCGAGCTCCACCGCGTCCTGGTTCGAAGGACTCACGATGAAGCTGGAGAGGTCCAGGCCAGCGTCCCTGCCTGGCCCGGCCGAGAGGGGGATCAGGGCGAGCTCGACGGCCTCATCGGTCTGGCTCGCCAGAATGGAGTCCAGCGCCAGGATCCGCCCGTCCCGGAGCCATTGTTTGAGCTCATCGGCTGGAATGCCGAGCGTCAGGGCGTCGGGTGTCACTTGCAGGACGTGCGCGTGGCGGGCGATCGCGCTCGCTCGTTCCGACGAGAGCCTGTCGTAGAGCGCGTGCAGGAGAGATGTCCAAAGGGGATGCCCGCCCGCGAGTGAGCCGTGCGGCCTGGATAGTTTTGGCATCGGGGAACAAACTCTCCGGCGTTCGAGACCTGGTCGTCTACCGCTCATACCAGAGCGGCGTGCAACAATGCAAGGGAGACTTTGTCGTCGGTAGAGACGGGTGAGCCAAACGCTCAGCCAGGGCGTACGGGCGCCACATTGACACACCCCTGGGCCTATGCTTGCCTGTGTCGGCGATCCGGCTCCCATGGGTTGAGGCTCCGTTCATGAAGCGTACGTTCCAGCCAAGTCGTATACGCCGCGTGCGCAACCACGGTTTCCGAGCTCGTATGAGCACGGCAGCTGGAAGACGGGTGCTCGCCCGGAGGCGCGCCAAGGGACGTCGCCAGCTGGCGCCGGCGAATAGAAGGAAGTAGCGTTCCCCCCGGCATGTCCGGGCCTCGAGGGAAGCCACGCGGCCGTCTCCGGCGGGCGGATTTCCTTCGAGCCACGCGTCATGGCCGGCGGGTGGAGACCGGTTACTTTCGGGTCTTCATCCTCAAGCGGGGAGATCACGGCGCGACCCGGCTCGGGGTGACCGTTACCCGCAAGGTAGGGAAGGCTGTCCGTCGCAATCGGATCAAGAGGCTGGTGCGAGAGTGGTTTCGCCGACGTGGCGACGGGATGGGCCCGTGCGATCTGATTGTGGTTGTGAAGCGGGAGTTCCCGGAGAAGCTGCGGCAGCAGGATGTTCAGCTGGACCTGGATCAGGGGCTGGCGCGCTACGAACGCCGGGACGACGTTACCTGATCGCCTGCCTGCGGCTTTATCAGCGCACCCTCTCGCCGCTGCTCGCGCCGGCCTGTCGCTATTACCCGAGCTGCTCGGAGTACGCCATCCAAGTCGTCGCGCGTGACGGCGTCTGGCGGGGAGGGGCGCGCGCCCTCAGGCGACTTCTCCGCTGCGCCCCGTTCATGGGCGGCGGCCTGGACCTGCCTTAGGAGACGATCGGTTGGACCGCGTGCAGCTCGTAGCGATTGTGCTGGCCGTCGGGATCCTGGTGTACTGGTTCACCACCGTGCCGCGCGGGCCTGCCCAGCAGGCGCCGAGCGTGACGCAGCAGAGCGAGTCCCTTCCGCCTCCGCCGGCTGCGGGTACACCTGCGATCGCGCCAGCGCCAGAGGAGGAGACGCCGCCGCCGGGGGCGCGCTACGATTTGACGCAGGGCGAGACGACAACGCTCGAGAATGACGCACTGCGCCTGGAGATTAGCCATCAGGGGGGGCGGCTCCGGAGCGCTCAGCTCAAGCGTTACCGCGCCGCGCTCGACGAGGCCGCGGGACCGGTCGAGCTCGTGACCGCGCCGGAGCGCGGGACGCTGCTCATGTTCTTGGGCGAAGGAGTGTTTGCCGGGCTCGAGCGGGTGGCGCACGAAATCGTGAGGTCAGGGCCACGGGAGCTGGAGCTGCGGACCGTGCGGGACGGGATCGAGGTCCGGCGGGTGCTCATGCTGGATGAGGTCGGCTATGGGGCGCGCCTGCGCGTCCGGGTCGCGAATCGCAGCAGCGCGCGCGTCCATCCCGCGTTCCAACTCGTTTGGTATGGACAGGAGCGGAAGACGGATACGGAGGACGGCTTCCAGAGGTACAGCCTGGTGGCTTCGGCCGACGCGGAGGTCGTGCGGAGCTCTCTTCAGTCGACGAATCCCATGGCGTGCGCAGCCGGTGGCGGCCAGCCGAAGGCGCGGGAGGTACCCGCGCCGGTGGAGTGGGCGGGGCTCGACAGCCAGTATTTCCTGGCCGTGGCGATACCGGAAAACCCTCGTGAGGCAAGCGCTTACGAGGGTCCAATCGGTCGGCGGGCCGGGCAGACCGTGCTCAGGTATCCGCCATTCGAGGTGCCGGCCGGCGGTTACGTGGAGCGCAACTATCGCCTCTACCTGGGTCCCAAGGTCCGAGCCGAGGTCGCAGCCGTGGAGCCCCGACTCGAGCCCGTGGTTCGGGTGGGCTGGGCATGGGTGCGGCCGCTCGTGGAGCTCTTCGTGGATCTGCTGTCCTGGACGCACCAGCACGTCGTCGCGAACTATGGAATCGCCATCATCCTGCTGACGTTCCTGGTGCGACTGGTGACGTTTCCGTTGACCCAGCGCTCCATGAAGTCCATGCAGAGCGTGAGCGTGGTCGCCCCCGAGATGAAGCAGCTGCAGGAGAAGCACAAGGGCGACAAGGTGAAGCTCCAGCAGGAGATGATGACCCTGTACAAGCGCAAGGGTATCAACCCCGTCACCGCCATGGGCGGGGGCTGTCTGCTTATGTTGATTCAGATGCCCTTCTTGCTCGCGCTCTATTTTGCGCTGCAGAGCTCCATCGAGCTGCGACATGCCCCGTTTATGTTGTGGATTCACGATCTTTCGGCGCCGGAGGACTTCTTGGCGATCGCCGGTTTCCCGATTCGGCCCCTGCCCCTCCTGATGGGGGTGTCGATGGTTCTGCAGCAGCGCCTGATGCCGACGCCGAACGTCGATCCCCAACAGCGGCAGATGATGATGTGGATGAGCGTGTTCTTCATTTTCCTGTTCTACTCGTTCGCTTCGGGGCTGGTGCTGTACTGGTTTGTGAGCAACCTGTTGGCTATCGGTCAGCAAGTTCTGGTACGAAGGCAGCAGGCCGCCAAAGCGGCGAAGGACTAAGGGAGACGATACGAGGGTATGGATCTGGCTCTCGCGAAGGAGTTCGTCGCCGATACTGAAGCGGAGGCCATCGCGAAGGCCGCCGACCATTTCGGTGTGAGCGAAGCGCAGCTCGAGGTGCGGGCGCTCCCGGAGAGGCTGGGCCTATCGGGGCTGGGTTCGCGCGTGGTCATACTGGTTTCGATTAAGGAGGAGCCAGCCGAGCTTGGTCCCGTCGGTGAGTTTGTTGCGGGCGTCCTCAGGCGCATGGGGGTGGCCGGGCGCATTCGCTTGGACGAGGCCGAGGATGACGGGGAGATCGTCATCAAGTTGCGAGGCGAGGGCCTCCAGGCCTGGCTGCGTCAAGATTCGCGCGTCCTGGACGCGCTCTCTCACCTCGCCCAACGTGCGGCGCAGAAGCTGATTGGAGAAGAAGCCTCGGTGCGCGTGAACGTGCCGAGGGGCTTGGAAGTTCCGGGGAGCGAGGAGGGAGACGGGCCGCTCGAGAGGCTGGCTTCCAAAACCGCGGAGGAGGTGCGGAAGACGGGCAAGCCTGTGGTGCTGCGCCCCATGAACTCCAAGGAGCGCTGGGTTGTGCATAACCAGATCAAGGGGATGAAGGGCTTGCGCTCCGAGAGTGAGGGCGAGGGAAGGATGCGGCGCGTCAAGATCGAGCCTGAATGACGCAGACCCTGGCGCCCGATGCACAGAGCCAGATCGAGCGCTACCTCGAGGAAATTGGCAAGTGGGGAGCACGGACGAATCTGGTGGGCTCGACGGATTCTGACGCGCTGCGCCTTCATGTCGGGGAATCTCTTGCCGCGGTGCGTCATCTCCCGCCTGACGCACGCGTGGTCGATCTGGGAAGCGGCGCGGGCTTTCCGGGCCTTCCCCTCCTGATTGCCCGGCCGGATCTCCGGATGACGCTCGTCGAGGCGAGGGAGCGCCGCCTGCATTTCCTCCGCCACGTGGTCCGGATGCTGGGTCTCGAATGCGCCGTGGTCCGCTGTCGCATCGAGGATCCACCCGTAGGGGCGTTCGGTTATGCCCTGCTGCGCGCGGTCGCTCCCGTGCCAAGGGCTCTTTCTCTGGCTGCTCCGTGGCTCGCGAGCCGGGGCGAGATCTGGATTTGGACACGGGAAGAGGCTGCTGCGGCGGGCGCGGCCTATCTGGGCGAGATTCCGCTTGGGGGACGGGGGCGGATCCTGCGCGCGCGTGCGGCGGCAGTTTCACGTGGAACGCTCTGAAGGCGCGAAGGGTCGGATCAGACCTCTCCTCCACCAGGCCTTCGCTAGTTCCCGAGCTGGGGCGCGCGGCCGTGCTGGTG
>DAOVBF010000048.1 GCA_030673955.1 Deltaproteobacteria bacterium | reverse complement strand
ATCGTGGCGTGCGCGTCCGGAACGGCGGCGCCTCTGCGCCTGCACACGACGACGCTGAGCCCCGGCCTCGAGCTCGACCAGCTGGGCGCGCTGCTGCTCGCGAACGAGCTCGAGTGGAGCGGGCTGATCCCGCGCCCCGAGGTGGGCCTTGCTGGCATGTTCTTCCAGGTCGTACAGCCAGCCTGGGGTCGGGATGACGTCGAGCCTCCATCCTCGCGCCCCACCCATGCCCGTGGTGCGCGGGGGGGTATGCAGGCTCAGCGGTGATCGCGGCGAGGCTGCCCGTACTGTACGGCTCGGGCTTTGCCGCCTGGCTGCGCTCGATCGCGCTGGGCGCGGCGGTCGGCGCGCTCGTGGTCGCGGGTCACCGGCTCGGTCTATGGGCGCTGCTCGGTGCGGGGGCGGGCCAGATCGGCCTGACCTTGAACCGCCTCATCGGTCCCGTGTGGATCCCCATGCTCGTGGTCGCGCTCCGCGTCAGCTGGCTTGCTGCGCGAGCGCTCCGCACACGCTTCGGTCGGGGCGCGCTCGGCGCGCCGGTGCGGCCCGAGCTCGGGCAGCTCGCGCCGCTCTTCGCGGCACTGGGGCTGTGCGGAACGGTTTGGGGCTTGAGCGCGGCCTTCGACGCGCTCGGGAGCGGCGGTTTCCTCGAGCGCTTGCCCACGCTTCTCGGAGGGCTCGGCGCCGCGATGACCTCGACCCTGGTCGGCCTCGGGCTTCAGATCGGGACGCTGCTGCTTGCCGCGTTCAACCCCGCCTGGTCGCACGCGCGCGTGAATCGGGAGGCGGAGCACCTCGTCTTTGCACTCGACGGGCGCAAGCTGGGCGAGGGCCTGCACGGCCTCGAGGCGCTGACCGATGCGCTGCGCGCGCGTCAGCCGGAAGCGTTGCGGCTCGCCTTCGACCAGCGCGTGCCTGCGGAGCAGCGAGCGCAGATCCGTGCGGTCCTCTGGCAGCGTACAGACAGCGCGATCCCCGTTCGCGAGGCTCGGGCCTGATGCGGCGCTGGAATCACGGCACGGGACTCGAGGGCGCGCCGGACATCATGCTGCTCACGATGTCCGCGCTGATGGTCGCGATCGTCTGGCTGGTTTCGCATGTGCACGAGACGACGCTGCCACCGATCGACCTCCCGTCCAGCGACGCCTCGAGGCTCGGAAGCGCGGATGCGGCGGCGGTGAACGTGACGCTGCGCCCGCACGCCGAAGGTTCGATCGAGGTCTGGCTCGAGGACGCGCGCGTTGCGGATGACCTGGCTGGCCTGGAGTCGGCTCTCGCGGCGGCGGGCGCCGGCGCCGTCACGCTGCGCGCCGACGCAAGCACGCGCTGGGAGGATGGCCTCGAGGCGATGAGCGCCGCCGCCCGCCTCGGACTCGCGGTCTCCGTTGCCGCGGAGCCCTGAGGCGCGACGCGCCCAGCTCTGGCAGGGAAGCTGACCCGGCCAGAGCGATCGAAGCTGAAGCGCCAGGCAGTGGCGAACCGTGCGAGACTCGTACTGACGGTCCGTGTGTTGAAAGAGTACCTGCGGGACCGCGCACGGGAGACAAACGATGAGGAAAGCATTGCGCGGACGGATCCGCGGCTGCCTCCTGGCCGGTGCAGTGGGGGATGCCCTCGGCGCGCCGGTCGAGTTCGATGCTAGCCTCGACGAGATCCGCCGACGCTTCGGTCCCGAGGGCCTGCGCGAGCCCGCGCCGGCCTATGGGCGTGTTGGAGCGATCACCGACGACAGCCAGCTGACCCTGTTTACCGCCGAGGGCCTGGTGCTGGCCGCTGTCGGCGGCGCCCTCCCCGAACGCTCGAGTGTGGTGCGCAATGTGCACCGCGCCTACCTGCGCTGGCTTCGCACCCAGGGCGAGTACTCGCGGCACCCGACCTTCGAGCGGACCTCGGAGGGCTGGCTGCTGGCTGTGCCGGCGCTCCACGCGCGCCGCGCCCCCGGCGCCACCTGTCTTTCGGCACTTGCGAGCGACCGGATGGGGCGCGTCGAGCATCCGCTCAACACCAGCAAGGGCTGTGGCGGACTGATGCGGGTGGCCCCCGTTGGCCTAGCCCTTGCCGCGGACGACCCCTTTGGCCTGGGCTGCGACATCGCGGCTCTCACCCACGGCCATCCGTCGGGCTACCTGGCCGCCGGGTTCTTCGCCCACGTGATCCGCGAGCTCGTGACCGGCGCGAGCCTCGAAGCCGCGTGCCAGGAAGCCGGGGAGGAGCTGCGCCGCCGGCCGCACCACGAGGAGTGCACCAGCGCCGTCGAGCGTGCCCTGGCGCTGGCGAAGCGCGGCAGCCGCGATCCGGAGGCCGTGGCGAGCCTCGGCCAGGGCTGGATAGCCGAAGAAGCCCTCGCCATTGCGCTCTACTGCGCGCTCGGCGCGCCCGACTTCGAGAGCGCCCTCCGCCTCGCTGTGAACCACGGCGGCGACAGCGACAGCACCGGCTCGCTCACGGGGAACCTGCTCGGTGCGGCGCTCAGCGAGGGCGTCATTCCGGCGCGCTGGCTCGGCGTGCTCGAGCTGCGCGAGGAGATCGAACGCATGGCCGACGAGCTCTGCGCGGCAGTCGGGGGCGGCGCTTGAGCCGTGGTGCACCAGCGTCAGCCGGGTGGTGACTGGCTCTGTGACGCCCATCTAGATGCGCTGGTCTGGTAATCTCTCGCACGCTTGAACGGAGGGGCGAGAGCCCTCCAGGAAACGCTGAGCCACCTGCGTACGCTGTTCGAGAGGAGAACTCCGGTGACTCGTACCGTGTTCCGGACATGCACGCTCTGCGAGGCGACCTGCGGCCTGCGCTTCGAGGTGGAGGGCGACCGTATTCTCCCGGTTCGCCCCGACCCAGACGACGTCTTCTCGAAAGGCTATGCGTGCCCGAAGGGCCTCGCGATGGGGGAGGTTCAGCACGACCCGGACCGGCTGCGCAGGCCCGTCCGTCGCGGGGCGTCCGGGCAGTTCGCACCGATTTCGTGGGACGAGGCGTTCGATCTCGCGGCGACGCGCCTGGGCGAGGTCCGCGAGCGTTACGGCCCGGACGCGGTCGCGGTCTACTACGGGAATCCCAGCGTCTTCGATCACGGTGCCTCCCTGATCATGAACTCCTTTATCGACGCGATCGGGACGCGCAACCGTTTCAGTGCGAACTCGCAGGACATCAATCCGCGCCTCGCCGCCTCCTACTATCTTTACGGAGCCTCCTGGTCGATCCCGATTCCCGACGTCGACCGCACTCAGTATTTTCTGTGTATCGGTGCCAACCCGCTGGTTTCGAACGGCAGCCTGCTCACCGCTCCCAACCTGCGCGCGCGCATCCGAGCCATTCGCGAGAGAGGCGGCAGGGTCATCGTGGTGGATCCGCGCCGCACCGAGACGGCGCGCGAGGCCGACGAACACGTGGCGATTCGACCCGGCGGTGACGCGGCATTCCTGCTCGCGATGGTCAGAGTGCTGGCCGAGCGCGGACGCATCGAGCGTGCGCAGCTCTTGGGCACCACCCGCGGCTGGGAAGAAATAGAGCAACGCCTGAAGGAGTTCACGCCCGCGCGAGCCGCGCGCTTCAGCGGCGTCGAGGCTGAGACGATCGAGCGCCTGGCCCTGGAGTTTGCCGATGCGCCTTCGGCAGTGGCGTACTCGCGAGTCGGCGTCTGTCTGAACGCCTTTGCGACGCTGGCCACCTACGCAACGGATCTCCTCAACCTCGTCACCGGGCGTCTCGGCAGCGAGGGTGGGCCGTTGTTCACGACTCCGGCAATCGACGTGTCCCAGGTCGCCCGCCTGGCCGACCTCGATGGCCACGACCGCTGGCGCAGCCGGGTGCGAGGACTTCCCGAGGCCCTCGGCGACCTTCCGTCGGCGACCCTTGCCGACGAGATCGAGACGCCGGGCGAGGGGCAGGTGCGAGCCGTCGTCACGTTTGCCGGCAACCCGGTTCTCTCGACGCCCAACGGCCGCCGGCTGGCGGCCGCTCTCGAGAAGCTCGAGTTCATGCTCGCCATCGACCTCTACGTCAACGAGACCACGCGTCACGCCGATCTCATCCTTCCGCCGGAATGGAGCTTGGCCGACGACCACATGGACGTCCTGTTTCCGCTGGTCTCGGTTCGGAACGTCGTGCGTTGGTCGCCGCCGGTCGTAGCGCGCGGCGAGGACGAGCTTGCCGACTGGCAGATCCTGCTGGAGCTGACGGAACGTTTGGGTGGCGGACCGATGGGGACCCCCTGGCTGGACCGCGTGCTGCGGCTCGTACGTCCTCTCGGACTTCGCTGGACGCCGACCGGCATGGCCGCACTGCTCCTGCGCATCGGCCCGTACGGCGATCGCTTCCTGCCCTGGTCGCGCGGGCTCAATCTGAAGAAGCTGAAAGCGGCGCCACACGGCATCGACCTGGGCCCGCTCCAGCCCGGTTTCGAGCGACGCATCTTCCACCCGGACCGTCGCATTCATCTCGACCCTCAGCCGATTCTTGCTGCCATGGAAGAGCTGGCGCGCCAGCTCGACGTGGAGCCGAGGTTGGAGGATCTGGTTCTGATCGGACGCCGCGAGGTTCGCACCAACAACTCGTGGATGCATAACCTGCCGTCGCTCGTCTCCGGGCGCGAGCGCTGTGTGCTGCTCGTCCACCCCGACGACGCTCGGCGCATCGGCCTCCAAGACGGGGACACCGCTGTGCTCGAGAGCCGCGTTCACCGCGGCGAGGTGCCGGTTCGCGTGAGCGACGAGATCCGCCGCGGCGTGGTCAGCCTGCCGCATGGCTGGGGCCATGCCGAGAGCGCGCCGTGGCAGCGGGTTGCCGGCAGCCACGCGGGCGTCTCCGCCAACGACTGGACGGACGAGCAGGCCGTCGAGTCCGTTGTCGGTCAGTCCATCCTCAATGGAGTGCCCGTCCGACTGCTGCCGAGTCCGCGCGGAAAAGCGTCCTAAGCTTCGTCGGCAGCGCGCGCACTTCGGCTCCTCGACCCCTTACCTTCGCTTGGGGTGTCGCGCGAGATAGCTGCGCGTCTCCTCTGTGATCACTCGCGAGAGCAGGAGAAGCCCGATCAGGTTGGGGATCGCCATGGCTCCGTTCATCACGTCGGAGAAGTCCCAGACGAGCTGGAACCCCTGGGCCTGTTCTTCGGCGAGCTGGAGCACGAAGGCCCCGAAGAACGCCGCCACGACGAAGAGGATCCGGTACGGGAGGATGGACCACTCACCGAGCAGGTACTCGATCGCCCTCTCGCCATAGTAGGCCCAGCCGAGAAGCGTGGAGAAGGCGAAGAATGCGAGCCCCAGCGCGACAATGGCTGCGCCCCACTCCCCGGGGAGGCCGGTCTGGAAAGCCTCGGCGGTTAGAGGGGCGCCCGTGTAAGCGGAGCCCGTGATCGGGTCGATGCGAGTCCATGCTCCGGTGATGATGATCGTCAAGCCGGTGATGGAGCAGACCACGATGGTGTCGATAAAGGTCTGGGTCATGGAGACGAAGGCCTGCCGAACCGGCTCCCGCGTCTGGGCCGCGGCGGCGGCGATACCGCCGGTCCCGAGGCCTGACTCGTTCGAAAACACGCCCCTCGCAACGCCCCACCGAATCGCCTCCCGAACCGTGGCGCCGAGAAAGCCGCCGGCCGCCGCCGTAGGTGTGAAGGCCTCCGTGATCACCAGGCGCAGGACCTCCAGGAGTTCGCTGCGGTGGATGAAGAGGACGACGAGTCCCCCGAGCATGTAGAAAACGATCATGATCGGGACGAAGAAGCCCGTGACGCGCCCGATCCAGCGAATCCCGCCCAGGATCACGCAGCCCGTCAGCACCGCGATCGTGACGGCGGTCCAGAACGGCCGCACGTCGAACGTGCTCTGAAGGGCGTCCGCCACCGAGTTGGATTGGACCATGTTGCCGATCCCGAAGGCGGCGAAGGCGGCGAAGAGGGCGAAAAGAAAGCCCAGCACCGCCCCCAGCTTTCCTCCCAGGCCGTTCCGGAGGTAGTACATGGGCCCGCCCGCCATCTGACCCCGGCCATCCACCTCCCGGTAGCGCACTCCCAGCACCGCCTCCGAGTACTTCGTGGCCATCCCGACCAGCCCCGTGATCCACATCCAGAACAGAGCGCCCGGCCCCCCGGCTGCGATGGCTGTCGCGACGCCCGCGATGTTTCCGACGCCCACCGTGGCGGCTAGTGCCGTCATCAGGGCCTGGAAGTGGGAGATGTCCCCTTCCGCACCCTCCTCCTTCCGCTTCACCAAGGCCAGCCAGAGGGAGTGGCCGAGCTCGCGGAACTGGAGTCCGCGCAGGATCCACGTGAGGTACACGCCCGTGCCCAGGATGAGGAGGAGCATGGGCACGCCCCAAACGAGCGAGCTGATGGCGCCGATGCTGAGCTGGATTCTTTCCATTTGACCTTCTTGTTCGGCCGGGCGGAGGGAGTTTTGATCCTCACTCCGCAGGGGACGGAACAAAGCTCCGCCGGACGCCCCCCATGCTGCTTCGCGTTGAGGCTCGACTCTAGGCGAGCGAGGCCTGGACCCGCCAGGTGGTCACGCGCGACAGTCCGTACAGACCGAGGTCAGCGGACCGGCTTGCGCTCGGCGTAGGAGGGTGCGCCCTGGGCCCAGTCGGGACCCTTCCCCCAGTTGAGCCGGGTTCGCTTCTGCGGGTGGTCCGGATCGTAGATCTCACAGGCCTCGGTGTACTGGCGGAACGTCTCGCGGGCCAGCCGAACGGCCCAGTAGTCCTCTTCCAGGCTCCAGCTGCCATCGCCCGCGTACTCCAGGATCGTGATCCCCGGAAAGTCGATGGTGCCCTCGCCGCAGGGGTGGTCCCGGCGGTTCTGCATGAAGAAGACCACCCGCCCGTTGTTCTCGTCGATCAGGTGCCACTCGTAGGGGGTGTAGAGCTCCGGGTACTTCTCCATGAGCGGCTTGATCCATGCGCGGATCGCCTCGCGTCCGTGCATGGTGCCGAGGATGCGCTCGTGATAGGTGGCGTCCTCGGTGAAGAGATCCGCCCAGGCGTCCCAGTCTTCGCCCACCGCACCCCTGCGCCAATACTCCTCGAACGCTGCCTGTAGCTCTTCCCGACCATACTTTCCCATCGTGAGACTCTCCGCCGCTCTCCCTGAGGTCTTTCTTCTATGCCTTCTCTCCGGCCTTTGTGCTTTGCATCGCCCCCGCTAGAGGCTCCGCCAGAGCATTCCCGATCATACAACAAGCGGGATTGCGCAGGGATCCGCTCATGTCGCGGCTGTCTGCAATTGGCAGCATTCCGCAGGCCAGGGCTTGCTCGGGCACGAGGGTGATGGGGCAGCATGCGGCCGCGCGATCCGCGTAGCTGGAGCCCCCCTCCGCCTGCGGTGCCACAGATTTTAGCGTCACAGGCCGACTAGGAGCCTGGATGCCTCTGCGCGGGGAGGGCTGCCTTGCTTGACTCTGTGGTCGAGTGCCTCATGACCAAGAAGGTCATACGCGTGGCTCCGGACTGTCCGGTCGCGGATGTGCTGAACAAGCTTCAGGCCTACCGCATCTCCTGTGTGGTGGTCTGTGAGGACGACATTCCCATCGGCGTGATCAGCGAGCGGGACATCGTCGGTTTTGCGTTCAAGCATATCTCTGGCAAGGGGACTCCCGCCCGGTCAGCAAAAGGTTTGATGTCTTCCTCGGTGGTCACGGTTCGCACGTTCGACTCACTCGATGAAGCGTTCGAGCTGGTCGAGGAACACCATATCCGACACCTTCCGGTGGTTGACGCGGATGGACACCTCGTAGGCCTGCTCACGCAGACCGATCTGCTGCGAGCTCGCATAGAGCAGATGGCGTAGATCGTCCCGGTCGATGGGGACGTTGGTTAAGTAGTTAAGTAAAGCTCGGCGGGCGGCCAGGCGACCCAGCCTGCGCCCGCCGAGCGATCTAGCGAGCTAAAGTAAACTTCTTAACCAACGTCCCCCCCTTGACAGCGCGAGCCGGGTATATTAGTTGTATCCTACAAATGATTG
>DAOVBF010000099.1 GCA_030673955.1 Deltaproteobacteria bacterium | reverse complement strand
CCAAAAGCAGCCCGGTGGGGGCCAGGGCCGCGGCATGCACGACCCGGTCGATGGGGCCGAGCTCCGACTCCACCTGCTCGACCAGCGCCTTGACAGCGCGATGGTCGGAGACATCGCAGCGGTAGGTGCGCACGGAGTCGCGGTCACCGGCAGTCTCCTTGAGGCCCACCTCGTTCACGTCGAGCGCGGCCACCTGCGCCCCCGCCGACGCGAGTCGTTGGGCTGGAAGCTGGCCGATGCCGCTCGCCGCGCCCGTCACCAACGCAACCCGTCCGCGAAACGCCATCATCCACTCCCCTCGAGCACGCGCGCGGCGCATTGTATCACCAGGCGGCCGCAGGGACTTCGCGTGATCCCTCCCCTGCCTCTCAGGAAAGCCAGCGGCCCAGCGGGGTGCCCCAGAGCAAGCGCATGATCCGCCTCATGGTCCGCTCCTTGGCAGCCGTGAAGGGGTACCAGGCCTGCTCCCGCTTGCCCCCGAAACGGTCGACGAGGATGGGCTGCGCGTGGCAATAGCTGCGAAGACCGACCTCGCCGTTCACCTGGCCGATCCCGCTCTGCTTGAGCCCGCCGAAGGGCGCCTCCGTCACGCCGTAAATCAGCGCCGTCTCGTTCACGCACAGCGAGCCCGCCTCGATCTTCTTCGCGAGATCGAAGCCCTCGCGCTTGTCGCGGGTCCAGACCGTGGCGCTCAGGCCGTAGCGGGTGTCATTGGCGAGGCGCAACGCCTCCTCCTCATCCCGCACGCGCATGATCGGCAGGACGGGGCCGAAGGTCTCCTCGCGCATGATGGCCATATCGTGCGTGACCTCGCTGAGCACGGTCGGCTCATAGAAGAGCCCTTCGAGATTCGGGTTGCGCCGCCCCCCGGCGAGAATCCGTGCGCCTTTGCTGCGCGCGTCCTCCACGTGCCGCTCGATCACTGCCATCTGCTCGGGCCGGACGATGGCCCCCATGTCCGCCTCGCCCTCCGCGCCCTGGCGCAGCTCCGTGGTCTTCTCGATCACTTTCGAGATGAAGGCATCGGCCACCTCGTCCACGACGTAAACGCGCTCGATCGCACAGCAGGCCTGGCCGCTGTTCATGAAAGCCCCGAAGAGCGCACCCGCCGCGGCGCGCTCGAGGTCGGCATCCTTGCACACGATCATCGGATCTTTGCCACCGAGCTCGAGCGTGCAGGGGATGAGCTGCCGCGCACAGGCCTCGGCCACGTTCCGCCCGGTCTCGACGCTTCCCGTAAACGAGATCTTGTCCAGCCCCGCCTCGGTGAGCGCCTGGCCCGTCTCGCCATCGCCGAGCAGCACACTGAGAAGCCCTTCGGGCAGCCCCGCGGCTTCGAAGAGATCGGCGACGAGCCTGCCCGAATAGGGCGTGGCCTCGGACGGCTTGAGCAGTACCGCATTGCCGGCCATGAGCGCCTGCACGGTCGGGTTCAGCGAGAGGATGAACGGCCCGTTCCAGGGCGTGATGATCCCCACGACGCCCAGGGGCCGATACACGATGCGCAGCTTCTTCATGAGGCCCAGCAGGTGCATGCGCATGGGTCGATCGCGCAGGATGCTTCCGGCTCGCTTGGCGTAGTACTGGAGAACGTCACACGACGCGAAGATCTCCATGCAGAGGGCCTCGAACCGGGCCTTCCCGGTCTCGCGCACCACCACGTCGATGAACTCTTCGTAGCGGTTGAGCAGGACGTGCAGCGCACCGGTGACGTAACGCGCCCGCTCCTCGAAGCTCTGGGCCGCCCAGGCGGGCTGCACCTTACGCGCGATCTCCAGCGCCGCGCGCACGTCTTCGGCGGTTCGGACATCGATCTCGCCGATCGGCTCGCGCGTGACCGGGCTCGCGATCCGCAGGCGACGGCGTGCGCCTATGGGAGACTCCACGGGTTCGACAATGGCCATCTCGCAGCTCCTCAAAAGGAAGGATCACTCGCTGAGAAAACCGGCAGTGGGCCTAAGCATACAACGGCACGCTTGGCTCACACCCCTGCCCTCTCTTACAATGCGAAACGGAAGGTCTATCGGATTTCCACGATGGCGCGCAAGACGACCCTTGCCATGGTCCAGACCGATCGGCGCAAGCTCGAGCCTCGCGACCTTCCGATCCCCGAGATCGCCGACGACTCAGCGTTGCTCCGCATCGAGGCCTGCGGGATCTGCGGTAGCGATTACGAGCAATTCGAGGGCACGCTCCCCGTCGCGTATCCGCTGATTCCGGGCCACGAGCCCCTTGGGGTCATCGAAAAGATCGGGGATCGCGCCGCGCAACGCTGGGACGTGAATGTCGGCGACCGCGTAGCCGTCGAGACCATGTTGCCGTGTCATCACTGCCGGGCCTGTCTCGTCGGCAAGTACCACCTTTGCCGGGGTAGGGGACGCTTGCGCATGTACTCCTATATCCCGCTCTCCGAGCCCCCTGGCTTGTGGGGCGCGTACGCGGAGTACATGTACCTGGCCCCCGGGTCGATCGTACACAAGGTCGATCCCACCCTGCCCGCCCAGCTCGCCGTGCTATTCAACCCGCTGGGCGCCGGCTTCCGCTGGGCCGTGGAGATTCCGAAGACGCAGCCCGGTGACACGGTCGTGGTCCTGGGTCCCGGCCAGCGCGGGCTCACGAGCGTTCTGGCCTGCCGGGAGGTCGGCGCGGGAACGATCATCGTGACCGGTCTGGAGGCCGACGCGAAGAAGCTGGCCCTCGCTCGCGAGTTCGGCGCCGATTTCACCATCGACGTCGAGAACGAGGACGCCAAGACACGCATCCGCGAGCTTACGCATGGGCAGGGGGCCGACGTGGTGGTGGAAGTCTCCTCCTACGCGACCGCGCCCGTCGCAGCCGCACTGGACTACGTCCGGCCAGGCGGCACCATCGTGCTCGCCGGCATAAAGGGCTTCAAGCCCGTGCCGGACTTCGTCTCCGACAAGATCGTGGTGAAGGAGATCTCCATCCGGGGAGTGCTCGGCGTCACCGTCGGGGCCTACGACCGCGCGATCCGGCTGCTCGAGTCCCGCCGGATCCCGATCGAGAAGATGCACACGCATGACTTCGCCCTGCGCGAGGCGGAGAAAGCCATCCGCACGCTGGGGCGCGAGATTCCAGGCGAGGA
The DNA here is from genome assembly GCA_030673955.1 of Deltaproteobacteria bacterium. GTDB lineage: Bacteria > Myxococcota_A > UBA9160 > SZUA-336 > SZUA-336 > SMWZ01. The sequence continues at coordinate 2,485 of DAOVBF010000099.1, read as the reverse complement.
GTCGATTCACTCCTGCCTGCTACCGGCCCTGGGATAGGATCGCGGTTCGGCCGCCACCAGGGCTCTGTCACTTCTCCGCGAACGTCCAGGTCCCGTCCCAGTCGCGGGGCGGATCTCGCTTGAACCTCTGAATGCGCTCGAGCAAGAGGGAGCTGGCGGTGTCGTCACCGCCTCTCATCGCGAGGACTTCCTGCAGCGCGTTCTCCGCTTCTGGCCAGCGACCCTCGCGGTACGCGCGCAACCCCCGAGCGTACGCCTCCAGGTACCCGCTTGCGAGCGCGGCGGCGCCCTCCCGACCCAAGATCTCGAAGACCCGTAGGCGCGCATCCTTGCCCTTGACGCGGACCTGGTCGAGCTCACGGACCTGGAAGCCGTCGATGCGGCTCACGAGGTCGTGGCTCGCGAGAATCCCGACACCGTAGAACTTGGTGAGGCCCTCGAGGCGCGAGCACAGGTTCACCCCGTCCCCGGTCACGCTGTAATCGAAACGCAGCTCGCTCCCCATATTACCCACCACCACCTCTCCGGAGTGGATCCCGATGCCCACCCGCAGGCGATCCGCGCCCGCCAGGTCGGGCCGCGTGGCGCGCAAGTGTGCCACCGCCTCCTGCATCGCGACCGCCGCCTCGCACGCTCGCAGCGGGTGGGACTCGACGGGTAAGGGAGCGCCCCAGAAGGCGACGACCGCATCGCCAATGTACTTGTCAAGCGTGCCGCGGCTCTCGAAGACAATCCGGGTCATGGGCGTGAGGTATTCGTTCAGGAGGCGCGAAACGTCGTCGGGATCGATCTCCTCCGCGAGCGTCGTGAAATCGCGCACGTCGCTGAAGAGGATCGAGAGGTCCCGGCGCTCGCCTCCGAGGCGGAAGCTCTCGGGGCGCTCGACCATCTCGTTCACGACCTCGGGCGGAACATACGTGGCAAACTGCTGGCGGATCTGCCGCGCCCGCGCCTCGACGGTGATACCGTGTGTGATCGCGACCGCCATGTATACCGCGACCAGGCTCACCGCCGGGTAGGTCACGTTGATCCAGAGCCCCTCGGCTACAAAGGCATAGGCAGCCGCGCCGAGCAGAAGCAAGAGCAGGAACGCCGCGAAGGCCGCGCCGCGTGCCACGCTCCGCAGCCGCGCTCCTACGAAGGAAATGAGCAGGCCGAGAAGGACAAGCGTGCCCAGCTCGACGAAGATGAGCCCGTCGTGACGGCGCAGCACCGTCCCGTCGAGCAGGTTGTCCAGGACGGTGGCGTGAACCTCGACTCCGGGGAAGACGGTCCCGAAGGGAGTGGTCTGGAGGTCCCCGATCCCGACCTCCGTGGGTCCGACCAGCGCCACCTTTCCGGCGAGAGACGCGCGGGCCACGCGGCCAGCGAGGATTTCGGAGACGGAGTAGTGCGGGAAGGTGCCCGGTGGACCGCGGAAGTTGACGAGGACCCGGCCGCCTTCATCGGTCGGCAAGACGGCGTCGCCCAGGCGGATCTGGTGGATCCCCTCCCGGTCCCCGAGCACGATGGCCCGTTGACCCATGACCGTCTCGAGTAGCGCCAGGCTGAGCGAGACGTGCAGCTCTCCGCCGCAGAGCGCCACCAGGGGTGCACGCCGAACCACGCCGTCGCGATCGCGCAGCGTCGAGAAGAAGCCGAGGCGTCGCGCGCCGTTCTGGAAGAGCTCGAGGTTCGGCTCCACCCCACTACAGGTGAGAATCGGCGCTGCTCCCTCGGGCGGCAGGCGCGCCACCGCCACGCGCGACTTCCGCACCAGGTCCAGGGCGCCCCGCAGCATCTCGTCATCGAACGCCTCCCGGTCGCCCGTCCGGAAGAAGTAGCCGAGCACGGTCCGCCCGGAGCGTGCGATCGCATCGGCGAGGAGCCGGTCGGTCTCCGCCTTACGCAAGGCCCGATCCAGGAGCTCCAGGACGCCCCCATCGGCGGCTTCCTGCCCCTCGATCGAGCCTCGCAAATCGTGCAGCGTTTCGGTCTCAGGCGTGATCTCGGGCTCGCTGAAAACGATGTCCAGCCCGATCGCAGCCACCCCGGCGTCGCTGAGCCGGTCGATCAGCCGGGCCATCACGCTGCGACGCCAGGGCCAGCGGCCGAGCTCGTCGATGCTCTTCTCGTCGATCGTCACGAGGACGACGCGACCCGTGGTCGGCGTCGCACCTCGGAGCCGAAAACGCCAGTCGAGGAGCGAGAGCTCCAGGCGATCCAGCACCCACGGCCGCAACGCGAACAGGAGGACCATCGCGGCGAGCACGAGGAGGCCGGCAGCGACGATCCGTGTGCCCGCTTTCACCGCAGAGCCCGTCCTCGCGGGTTCACGGCGGCAGAGGCCAGGAAGAGGCGCGGATCTTCATCGCCCTCATCGAGGCGGCGGCGGCGGGTCCGGCTGAGGTGTGATCCCCGGCGGAAGCGGAAGATCGGGAGGGGGAGGAGGGTCGTCCCCCGCTGCCCTCGCCTGTATATGGTCCTCGATGTACTCCTTCCCCAA
>DAOVBF010000282.1 GCA_030673955.1 Deltaproteobacteria bacterium | reverse complement strand
AGCTTCGAGGGTCACGCGATCACGGTGAGCTACGAACCCGAAACGCAGGTTTTCGATGTCGAAGCCCCGCTGGAGCTCGAGGTGATCGAGGGCTACTGGTTCGCGTGGGCCGCCTTTCATCCGACCACCACGGTCTTTGTAGCGGACACACATCATGCGGAGGCAGGCACCAAGGAGAAGGTGACGCCCTGACTTTGGCGCGTGGCGGGTTCGCGACGTCCCTGAGGGTTCCCCTGCGGTCCCCTTGATCCAAGAAATCGACCCGGTCCTCAGCTACGGCTACAGCAGCGGTTCGTAACCGCTCCCGTGGCGGCAGCGTACTGTCTCTTGTGTGAGAGAGGAGCCTGACTCGCATGCCCTCGTCGGCGTATCCTCGCCCCTTGCCCAGCCGCGTCCGGACCGCCACACTCGCCCTGCTCTCGCTGCTGGCGCTCGCGTGCGCGGCCTCCCCCGATCCCGCCCGCTATCGGCTGGCGGAGAGTGGCAGCCAGTGGGAGATGGTCGGCGAAGACCGCATTCTGAACGATGTCCAGAGACGCTATCCCGAGTTCTTCGCCGTCATTCTCGACCCGACCACATCCCACGAGCCCGACCTGCGGCCCATTCGCGGGGACATCGAGCGTCACCCCATCGACCGGCGTAACTACGATGCGTTGAATGCGATCGCCATCGCTTACTTCGAACTCAACGCCCGTGCGGAGGCCGACCGCGGCGGATCGAACTACCTCAGCGACTCCTTCCGCTCCGCCAAGCTGGTCGCCATTCCCTGGCGCGCGTATGGTGAGGTGGAGAACGGAGCGCTGCGCAACGCGATCCTCGACTTTTTCGAAGACGCCGCGAGCGGCGAGAAGCTTCATTCGGGTGCCACGGCCTCGCGCCTCACTCGAATCGTGTCCTCGCTCGAGAGGAAGGAGAGCGATGGCGCGCGCCGTGAGCGAATACACACCATCGTCGAGACGCTCCAAAGCCGGATGCCCGAGTCCGGCCTCTGAGGATCGTTGACGCGCTGCTCGGTCAGCCTGCGACGCCCCGCCTACTCAACCCAGGCGCCTGGGCCTATTACCGACTGGACGAAGATGGTACCTTCCGGCCTCACCGCAGGCAGAGACCTCCGAGCTATGGGACTCTTCGACGACATCAGCTCGCAGATGAAGAATGCGATGCGCGCGAAGGACAAGCCACGTCTCAGCGCGCTGCGCGGCATTCGGGCCGCTTTCCTGGCGGCGACGAAGAAGGACAATTCAAAGAGCCTTGCCGACGAAACCTGCATCGAACTGCTGAGAAGGCTCGAGAAGCAGCGCGGGGAGAGCATCGCCGCCTTTGAAGCAGGAGGACGCGAGGAGCTCGCCGCGGCGGAACGCGCCGAGCTGAGCGTGATCCAGGAGTTCCTGCCGAGTCTCGCGGACGAGCCCACGACGCGCCGGTGGGTCGAAGAGGCCATCGCGGCGACGGAAGCTTCGTCCCCACGAGACATGGGCCGGGTGATGGGTGCCGTGATGAAGGCTCACAAAGGCGAGCTGGACGGCGCCCTGGCCAATAAGCTCGTCAAGGATCTCCTCGCCGATTGAGCTCGCGGATCAAGCCTCTCGGGCCGCGCCCTCAGCGTCGGGAGTCGGGTCCGCGTCCTCCTGGGCTCGGTCCTCGGCGCCTTCCAGCTCGGGCGTAGCCTCCGCGGCAGGCGCTTCCGCCTCGGGCGGCGGCGTGTTCGTGAGGAGCCGGGGTGCGTCGTTGAACCCACGCCCCATGGCCGGCACGCGCTCCGCGCAGAGGTCGCGGGCGCCCTGCGCGAGATGGTCCCAGACCGCCGTGTACTGACGGGTCAGGTCCCCGACGAGATCCGAGCTCTGGACAAAGTGCTTCGCAACCTGATCCTGGTAGCTCGCCAGGAGCTCTTGCGCCTGGCTGAGCTCCTTTTCGAGCCTGCGCGCGCGCGCCCTCACACCCTTGCCGCCGCGTGCGAGGATCAGTCCCAGGAGCACGCCTCCCACGAGCAGACCCGCAGCAATCGCGATCTGCATCCAGCCTGTGTTGTAGAGTTCCAAGTCCCCTTCTCCTCTCGCGAACGTTCTCTCATGAACATCTTCTGGCAAACGTGAACTCGTTCGCGCGGGTCCAATGTAGCGCAGCCCCCGGTCGCGCCGCCCGGAAGGTCGCGCCGGTCCGTCCTCTGCCCGAGCGCAAGGCCGCAGACCGGATCAGCGCTTTCCGACATGTACGACCGGGCGCACCACACCTTCTTTGCGCAGCTTTGTAAGCTCGAGAACGTGGCCGGTGTAGGACACCGGCTGTTTCGCCAGCCACAGCACCGCATCCGACATGATCACCGGGTCTTCGAAGGACGCGTAGTCACCCTCTCCGAGGGTAAACGTGAAGCCCTCGCTCCAGACGGGTACATCCAAGCGGATGCAGTTCACCGACAGCCGGCCCTCGAGCTCGCGGGCCAGGGCCCGGGTCAGCGCCTCGAGCGCGGCTTTGGTAGCCGTGTAGCTGGGCCGCCCGAATTCCGGGAACACCGCTGCAGCCGAGGAGATGTTGATCACTTGGCCACCCTCGGTGAGCCGTGGACAGAAGACCTGCATCATGTAGAAGGGGCCGTTGAGGTTGACGTCGACGGCCAGGCGCCAGCGCCCCGTCGAGTCCTCGAGCGCCGGGCGCGGAGGCGCCACTGCGGCGTTGTTCACCAGCAGGTCGCAGCGCCCCCA
>DAOVBF010000128.1 GCA_030673955.1 Deltaproteobacteria bacterium | reverse complement strand
GAAGCAACCAGAATGATCAGGAGAATCCCCACGTAGCTCGCGGATCGCTCGATCACGTGCTGCCGCAGCTGCCGCAGCTGGCGCTTCCGGTCGGACCCCGCTGCCGCGAGCCCGATCGCGTCCCTGGCGCCCTCCACCCCCAGCGAGGCGGACACGCCTGCAGTACCCACCTCTTTCGCGCGCTCACGGATCAGGTTCGTGAGGGAGGAGTAGAGGAAGTTGTGCTTGATGGCGGAGAGAGAGCGCGCGTCTTCGTAACGGCCGGCGGTCACGAGCTTGCGCATAGCCGCCTGAACTTCCTGGCTGAGATGACGGATCCAGTCGCCTTTCACGACCGCGGGGGTCAGCCCGAGAGATCTGAGACGCTCGCCGCCCTCGGGGAGCTGCTGGAGCACGTCGGCTGTCGCGACGATGGTGCGGATCAGCGCATCGGCGGGGTCGTCCGAGCTCTCCGTGAACGCGGCGCGCACGCGATCCCCGAGCTTCGATGGGTCCAGCTCCGCGGCGAGCATCGCCGCTAGATCCGACCCCAGCTCCTCGCCGCGGATCCGGCACGCAATTGATGCCTCGACCTGTGCAATGCCGCTCGCCTGCGCAAGAGCGAGGTCCTTGTCGCCCAGCGCCCCGTCCGGGGGCTCGGCCTCGGCCTCCAGCTCGGAATCCTCGGCCTCGACCTCACCCTCGCTCCTGACGGCAAAGAGCAGATCGGCCTCGGCGATCCGGTCCGACGTTCGCTCCGCGTCAAGGAGCTCCTCCTTGCGGTTCCAGACCGCGATGTTGTAGGCGACGGCGTCGCGTAGGATCTCGGGCAGGAAGATGGCCTCGCCGAGCCTCTCCTTGAGCGCGCGCATTTCCTCGAGGGTCGCCTGGATTTCGCCGTCCCCCTGCAGGTCCGCTGCCGCGGTCCGAAACTCCATGGCGACGTCCTCGGGATCGAGACCGGGGCCGAGCTTGTCGCGGTGGGCCCTGCACAGCAGGGCGACGCCGCGGCTGAGCTCGTCCGGATCTCGGGCAAGGCTACGCACGCCATCGCTCAGGTCGGACGAGAGCAATGTGAGCAGGTACTCGGCAACACGGAGCCGCTGGGCGTGGCCGCGCGCGCTCCCCGCGCAGAGGTTGAGAAGGGCTACAACCTCCTCGGGGTAGGTCGCGGCCGTTGCAGGCAGGGTTGCACGAAGCTGCGCGATGGAGACCGCGTCGAGCGCGTCGAGAAGTCGGGACGCGACCTCGTCGAGGCGCTCGTCGATCTCGCGCAGGAAAGCACCGGCATCGGGGGCCGCCGCGCGCTCGTCACGGCTGGCGTCCGCCTCCTCTTCGCCGGCGCGAGCCCGGGCGATCGAGCGGAGGCGCTCCAGCAAGTCGCGCGCTTCGATCGCCGAGAAGAGCTGTCCGGCTTCCCGGACGGACGGAGCGAGCGCCCGCTGAGCACTGCGAAGCGCAGCAAAGCGCTCCACCCGCTCATGGACGGCCAATCGAATGTTGCGATCCGGCGCTGCGCCCACGCCTTCCCCTCCTCGAGTGGAGACAGCTCTCTATCGTCCCGGACCACCGTCTCCGAGGCGGCCCGGGCTGTGGCTCTACGTCATGCAGACGGGGGGCTTATCGATTCCTTCCCTTATCTCAGTCCGATGGATCCATCGAGTTATTGGGGTTGTCATTCCCCTCGTTGGTGGCGTTGTCACGTCCGTCGCCCTGACCGGGGTTGGTCTCATCGTCGAGGCCCGATCGGTTGTTGTCGTTCCCGCCATCACTCGGCCGCGTCACTTCGACTGAATTGCCGAAGATCTCGTCCGAAAGCAGCAGCACCTCACCTGGGCCTGCTTCTCGGTCCGCCGCGCTGATTCCCGGTGCGATCAGGGCCAGCGCGAATGCGAGCGCGAGCAGCACAGCTCCAGCTCGTTCAGCCATCCGCTTGGTCTTCATGCCATCTCTCCTTAATGCCTTTCCGTTCTGCCCCCTCACGCGAAACTTTTCTCACTCCTTGATGATCACGTGGCTCTCTAGCAAGAGCACATCGAAAACGGGGTCCTCTCCGATGAGATCCCCCGTTGCCATTGCCCAAAAGTTTCCCTGCGGGATCCCGCCGTACGCATAGGTATCCATCTCGAAGCGGTAGGCGGGCCCATCGATGGTCTTCTCATCAACGCGCGTTGCGCCCAGCATCTCGAAGCCGATCTCGTCGAATGACGAGCCGTAGCGCCCGACCTCCGTGAAAAACGTGGTCTGGGCGACGTGGACCCCTTTGAGGCCGAGGTAGGCCTCGCTGCGCCGAGCCCGGATCAGGAAGTTCGTGAAATGCGGGATCGCGATCGAGGCGAGAACCCCGATGATCCCCAGCACGCAGACCAGCTCGATCAGCGTGAAGCCGGCGGCCTTCAAGCGAGAAGAGTGCGAGGGGCGCGCAGTCCCCGGACGTCGGAAACCCAGGCAGGCGCGGACGCCGCTCGACACCCTCATTTTTCACTCCCTTCGGCAGCCGTTCGACCCGCCCGCCCCGTGACCCCCTCGATCACCATGACAGGTTGGGGCATTGGCTTTGCGTCACCGCCTTCCGACGGCTTTGCTTTTATCGAGGAGTGGGCCTGCCCAATGAGCCCAATCTCCGTAACGCAATCGGCAACGCCCCCGCAGGAGGGTTGCGGAGCCTGACAGACCTCTATCGACATGGACGGCTAGGTTCTTTAACGGCAGACACGGACTCGCAGAATATGCGCACCAGACGCACCAGAGATGGGACGCCGCGGGGCAGCACCATCCGGAGATCGGCCCTCGAACCCATGGATTCGGGGGTCTTTTGCCTCCGGACTGCGGCCGGATGAGCTTGCAGGCTGCCCTGCGCCGCTCGAAACGCGACGCGGGGCCGAGGCACCGATTCCGCTTGACCTGGCCACCTCATACACGGGTAAAATCCCAGGGAAGAAGTAATCAGCTTTCAGAAGCCGGCCCTGCCTGGAATTGGACCGCGGAGGCCTCGCATCTCTTGCTTCTGCCTCCCCGCCATGCGGTCGAGATCCGACAGTCCGTGCCAGGGGCTGCGTGCCTGCCTTTAATTAAGTTAGGAGTCCGCGATGGGACCAGGGATTCGCCTTCGACATCACGCTTTGCGCCTCGGTGGGATGCTCCTCGCTCTGACGCTTTTCTCTCATGGAGACGTCAGCGCACAGATCGGTGGTGCGGAGCAGAGCTGCATCAACGAGCAGAACAAGGGCTTCGCCAAAGTCGTGAAGGCTCGGGGCAAGAGCATCGGCAAGTGCATCAAGGACGCCACCAAGACCAAGCTGGATCCCGGCATGAGCCTCGAGGAGTGCCTCAGCGCGGATCGCGGCGGCAAGGCGGCCAAGGCCGAGCAGAAGGCGCGCTCCGAGCTGACCGCTGCATGCGTCGAGCCCCTGCCGTCATTCGGCGTGAGCGACCCGAACACCATCGCCAGGGTCGCTCTGGAGAAGGAGCTGGCCCTGGTCCATGCCATCTTCGGGTCCGACCTAGATACGGTGATCCTAAGCGCTAACGACCCGAACACGAAGCAGGCATCCAAGTGTCAGGTGGACGCCACCAAGGCCACCCAGAAGTGCCAGGACGCCAAGCTCAAGGAATTCAACAAGTGCAAGAAGGCCGGATTGAAGGACGGGAGCATCACCAATGTCTCGGGCCTCGAGGCCTGTATGGGTGCGGATCCCAAGCACAAGATCCTCAAGGCCTGCGTCACCAAGCTCGGGGACACGCTCCAGAAGAAGTGCACGGGCACGAGCATCGCGGACTCGTTTCCAGGTGAGTGCAGTGACTCCGCCGACCCGAACGCGCTGGCCTCCTGTCTCGATATTCTCGTCGAGTGTGGTGTCTGCCTCGCATGGAACGAGGTGGACGCTCTCGGCCGGAACTGCGACCTCTTCGATGACGGGCAGGCGAACCAGAGCTGCGTGATCGTCCGGGGCGATACCTTCCAGATCCCCAGTGCTGTCCAGCCCGCCGAGACACCGGGAACGCCGGGCGTGGTGGTCGATCCGAACTCCAGCCTTCTCACGCAGTTCGGCGACCCGAACTTCAGCTTGAACAACGTTAGCTACACACGCTGGCGCTTCGACGGGCCGGAGCAGACTCCCGATGCGATCCTGATCGTGGTGGCCGGGTTCGGAGGCGGCGCGAATAACTTCAAGATTCTCATCGAGAATCTGATTATCCGCATGCTCAAAGACCATGACCTCGTAATCGAGGTTTGGGGCTTCCACCGGCGCTCCAACCAGCTCGAGGACCGCGAGGGTGTGCTGATCGCGGATGCCCTGGGCGATCCACTGGTGGCGCTCGACTGGTACTACGGCGCCGAGCTCGGGCTCACGCTGCATCCCGCACTTGCGGCAGGTCCGAACCGCCGCGCGCTCTTCTACAACACCTCGGATGACATCCCATTCCTGGCCAACTGGACCAGCCAGGTCTTCTCCCGGGACATCGACGCGGTGGTGGACGTCGCGCGCGGTGTGGCCCGGAACAGCAATGTCTTCCTGGGCGGACACTCGGCGGGAACCGGCTTCACGGCGCGCTATGCAGCGAGCGACTTCAACCTGACAGGCGTGGGAGACCCGCAGCCCGGCTACGCGAAGCTCAGAGGCCTCGTGCTGTTCGAGGGGCATGCCGGAAGAACCGGTAGCGCGCTCAGCGCCGACTCCCTGGACCGTATCGAAGCCAAGTTCGACGGAGGACTCTTCGGCGCGGTCCGCGACAATGCCCCTCGCTGCGTGGACGGCACCACCGCCTGCACGATCGAAACGGAGGCAGTCGATTGTCTCGGGCAGGTGCCGCCCAAGTGCACCCTGCCGGAGACGGCCTATGCGGCCGTGCCCGGACTCAGCCCT
>DAOVBF010000123.1 GCA_030673955.1 Deltaproteobacteria bacterium | reverse complement strand
TAAGGCGGTCAAGCGCAGCTATGCCAGCGACGCCGAGACGATCGCTTCCATCACGAAGACGGCGGAGCGCGTGCACGCGACGATCCGCAAGGGAGCAAGGCCGGACCTGAAGTTTCCGGTGCGCGCCCTCTCGAACGTGTCCTACGACGAGAAGCGCGGCTACCTCGAGATCGGCCGGCAGAGCAAGGAGCGCACGCTCAGCGTAAACACCGTCAAGAACTTCGCACAGACGCTCCGGATGATGGCACTCTCCAAGGAGCTCGTCGGCAATAACGACTTCGCAACCAAGCGAGAAGCCTACTATATCTCGAAGAACTGGGAGGAGGCGAAGTTCGACGAACAGACGGAGTCGGATACCGTCATGGACGATATCGAGGCGCTCTTCAGCGTCGACTCGATCTCCCGCGAGCAGCTTCGCTTCTACCCGGAGGAGCACGGGGGATCGGTGTCCGGTCCGCTCGTCGTGATCGATCGGGACAGTACGGGCCGCGTGGCGCGGATCGACTGCACATCATTCGGCTCGGGGGCCTACTCGGTGCCTTCTTCCGTCGAGGAGCTGGAGTTCGAGACGACCGCGGAGTTCGTTTTGCTGATCGAGACCGGCGGTATGTTCCAGCGCCTCCAATCACACCGCTTCTGGGAGCGGTCGAATTGCATTCTGGTGGAGATGGGCGGGGTTCCGACCCGCGCGGTGCGCCGTTTCGTGCGCCGGCTCGCCGACGAGCAGAGCTTGCCGATCTACGCCTTTGTCGATTGCGACCCTTACGGGATTGCCAACATTTACCGCACCATCAAGGTGGGCTCGGGCTCCGCCGCACACGTCAACAAGTTCTTCTCCGTGCCGCGCGCCAAGTTCCTGGGTGTGACTCCTCAGGACATCGTCGACTACGAGCTACCCACGCACCCGCTCAAGGAGGTCGACGTCAAGCGCGCCAAGGACGCGCTCAAGAACGACCCCTTCTTCAAGAGCCAGCCCAGGTGGCACAGGGCGCTGGAGCAACTCATCAAGATGGGCGTTCGCGCGGAGCAGCAGGCGCTCGCAAAGTGGGGCCTCAACTACGTGATCGACGAGTACCTACCGCGGAAGCTCGAAAACCGGAATCAGTTCCTGCCCTGAGCCTCGTCCCGCTCCAGAACGCGAATGACCTCACTGAGCGCGAGCGTGATGTGGTAGACGCTCGTCGCGGGCATGTACTCCGAGAAGACTCTCCCCTCGCGGGTGAGGTGGTCATTCCAGCCGCGGTGCACGGGGTCCACGTGGCGCGAGAAGCAGTACTCCAGAGCCTGGTCGAGACTTCCGAGCGCCTCCCGATCGGCAAGCGTCTCGTAGCGGGCGACGAGGGCCTTGATGAGCTCGGTCTGCGGCCAGAGCCGTTTTGTGTCGCGCACGACCTCCCGATCACGGTTGATCTCATCGAAGACCCCGCCCTCCTCGGGATCGAGGCCGAAGCGCAGCGCGAAACGGAAGAGCCGGTCCGCATCATTCAGGAGTGAATCCGTCCCGCAGGTGGACGCGTACTGGTGGAGCAGCCAGACCCACTCGAAGTGGTGGCCGGGCTCGAGCATCTGACCCAGGGCGCCCGGATACGGCTGCCAGCTGTCGCCGAAGTACTCGCCGAGACACCCCTGCTCGGAATCCATGAAGGCCGCCTGAAAGAGGCGCACGATGTCGTTTGCGCGCTCGAGGTAGCGGCTGCCCCCCGTCGCTTGGTAGAGGGCGAGGAGCCCCTCCAGAAGGTGCATGTGCGGATTTTGCCGGCGCGGTTCGGAGATGGGCTCCCAGCGCTCGGTCGCGCCCTCCAGGAAGCCGCCGTGTTCCGGGTCGGAGAGGTGTTCCTCGAGCAAATCGAGCGTACGCTCGGCGATGCGAAGCGCCTCCTCGTCCTCCGCGGCCCTGTAGTAGTAGGCCATGGCGAACAACACGAAGGCATGCGCATAGCTGTCCTTGCGACGGTCCAGCGGCTGGCCCGCGAGGTCCGTGGTGAGAAACCAGCCGCCGTGGCGGGAGTCCCAGAACTTCTCGTTCATGAACTCGAGCCCGTGCCGGGCCGTCGCGAGAGCCCAGCCGGGGGCGCCGAGCAGCGCGGCATGGCTGAAGGCGTACACCTGGCGGGCCTGGGAGACCAGCCGTTTGAAATCCCGGGGACCCGGACGGAGTTCCCGCGTGAGCTCGGGATGGAATCCGCCGCGTTCGCGATCCACACCGTGCTCGCACCAGAGCGGCAGGAACTCCTCCAGGAGATGTTTCCTGAGCTCGGCGGGTGTCATGCAAATAGGCCCGCGTCCGACCCCCCGCCCGCCAACACCCTGCTCAGAGAAGCACCGACTCGTACGCTTCTTGGTTGAAGCCGACGATGACGGTCTGTCCCACGCGAATACAGGGAGCGCGCAGGTTGCCGGTGGGACCGAGCATGGCCTGCACCACCTCGGCCGGAGCTTTTCCCCCTGCCGTGAACGTCTTGAGTGAGCTGCCCTTGCCCACGATCACCTTTTTCGCGGCGCGGGCCAGCTTCGCGGCGTCGGACTTTCCAAGCTTCCGACTCGCGGGGATCGTTTCGCGGGGCACGACGCCGTGTGCGTCCATGAACTTGGACGCTCGTGAACAACTCGTTCAGCCGTTGCGGTGGTAATACCAGTCGATGCGCTTCGCCATATCTCCCTCCAGAAGCGAAACCCGCCTACTCGTGAATCTGCTCCGCGAGATAAGCCTCTTTTCCGACCTCCTGGACGATGTGGAGCTGTGCCTCGAGCCAGTCGGCGTGCTGCTCCTCACCCTTGAGGATCCCCTCCAGCAGCTCACGCGTGCCGTTGTCCCCCTTCTCGCGGCAAAGAACGATGGCTTTGTTGAGTCGCTCGATGGCGCCAGCCTCGAGCGCCAGATCGGCCTGAAGCTGCTCGACGACCTCCTCGCCCACGCGAACGGGGTTGTAACGCTGCATGTTCGGGATCCCCTCCAGATAGAGGATCCGTTCGATCACGGCCTCGGCGTCCTTCATCTCCTCACGGGCGTGCGTGTGATCTTGCTTGGCCAGCTTCTTGTAGCCCCAGTTCGCGCACATCTCCGCGTGAACGAAGTACTGGTTGATCGCCGTCAGCTCGGCGGTGAGACACTCGTTCAGGACCTCGATAATCTTCTGGTCGCCGCGCATTTCGCCCTCCTCTGCTGCGCCGGGAGTTGCATCCCGTGGGACGCGGGCAGACTACCCTCTGCACAGGCTAGGGGGCAATCGCATCGAATAGGCGAGGGTCCGTGGAGGTGGGCTCGGGCGCGCTGATCTCGTCCAGCGCCTCGTCGATCACCGCGTCCACGCTCGGGCGGCAGCCGCCGCAGCCGGCTCCGGCTCCGCACGCGCGCGCCACGTCGCCCTGGCTGCAGACTCCTTCTCTTACAAGCCGGCGAATCTCCCGATCCGAGATCCCGCTGCACAGGCAGACAACCATGACCAGAGCCCTCGTGGCGGGTGGGTGCTTCCACCCGCGATCCAAGCTGGATCTTAGCTCAAATGAAACCGATTCTCAATACCATTTTCGTCCGAAGGCTCGCTCTTCTTGAGCCCGACCCGGGCCCTGCCTGGGGCTCACGGCGGTGAGCTGGTAGATTGCCCGGCATGCAAATCACCCAGCGAATCGGCCGGTTCTGGGGGCTGATCCTGCTGCTGGCCCTCCCGGGCTGCGGCTATAACTCCATCCAGGCGGCGGACGAGGATGTCAAGGCCGGCTGGGCGGATGTCCAGAACCAGTTCCAGCGCCGCATGGACCTCATCCCCAATCTGGTCAAGACCGTGAAGGGGGCGGCCGCCTTCGAGCGGGAGACGTTGCAGGGGGTGATCGAGGCCCGGTCCCAGGCGGCAGGCGTGAAGATGGACGCCAGCATCCTCGACAATCCCGAGGCCTTCGCGCGTTTCCAGCAGGTCCAGAACCAGCTCGGGAGCGCGCTGCAGCGCCTGCTCGTGGTCGTCGAGCGCTATCCCGATATCAAGGCCACCGCGGCCTTCCGTGATTTGCAGGCGCAGCTCGAAGGAACCGAGAACCGCATCGCGGTCGCCCGCCGCCGCTACATCGAGAACGTCGCGGCGTACAACAAGCTGGTCCGCCAGTTCCCGACGAACTTGACGGCGCGGTACCTGTTGGGCGCGGAGCTCCGTCCCAGCTTCGAGGCCATTGCCGGTTCCGAGACGCCACCCGAGGTGGACTTCTGAGAGGGATGCCCCGGCCCTCGCCAGCTCTGCTGCTGGCGCTGATCGCGCTCGCACCCGCCGCCGGCGCGCTCGAGGTGCCGCACCTCGATCGACGGGTGATGGACCGCGCGGGGATCCTGTCCGCCCCGGCCCAGAGCCGACTCGAACGGGTGCTCGAGCGCTACGAACACGAGACCGGTCACCAGGTGGTGGTTCACACGACCCCTTCCCTCCAGGAACTACCCATCGAGGACTATTCGATCCGAATCGCAGAGGCATGGAAGGTCGGAAACAAGAACCTCGACAACGGTGTCATCCTGACCGTTGCCCCCAACGAGCGACGGGTGCGGATCGAGGTCGGCTACGGCCTCGAGGGCGTGATCCCCGACGCGATTGCAAACCGGATCATCGAGGGAGTCATCTTGCCCGCGTTCAGAGAGGGCGGCTTCGAACGCGGCATCGTGGCCGGTGTGAGCGAGATTCTGAAGGCCGCCAGCGGGGAAAAAGTCCAGGTCCCCAGACGAGATCGACCGGTGGCAGCGCGCGGGCGCGGCTATGGCTCCCTGCTCTGGCTCCTGATGCTCTTTCTTGCCTTCGGATCCCGTGGCTTCTTCTTCCTGCCCTTCCTCATGGGGGGAACCCGCTATCGAATGGGTGGCTTCGGCAGCGGCGGATTCGGCGGCGGGGGTGGCGGATTCGGAGGCGGGGGTGGCGGATTCGGAGGCGGCGGCGCCTCGGGGGGATGGTAAATGCGTGTAGAGGAGCTCTTCGATCCGCAGGCTTTCGACAGCATCCAGCGGG
>DAOVBF010000170.1 GCA_030673955.1 Deltaproteobacteria bacterium | reverse complement strand
AGCGCAGGCGCTGGTTGACCAAGTCCACCGGTTGCTGGAGCGAGAAGCCGGGCCCGCGGCGCCGGCGGCGACCCCGGCCGAGGTCTCCCACGAGGCAGAAGCTTCGGCTCCCAGCGACTTCGGCTTCGATGACCTCGACTTCGAAGCCCCCGCCAAAGAAGCTCCGTTGGATCAGACCTGGGTCTTCGGCCAGGATCCACCCGAAGAGAAGTCCGGCTTCGCCACAGCCCTGACCTCGCCCATGGCGCTGAGTCCGGCCGACGAGCTCACGCGTGTGGAAGGCGCCCCTTGGCCCGTCGAGGCAGCCGCGGCCGATACGAAGCCCGATGACGCGGCGTCCGTCGAGGACGTGCTCTTCAGCGACTCCAGCGTCCTCGAACCGCTCGACGAGCATGTCGAGGAAGCTGCAGACGCGGCTCCCAGCGACGCCTGCGGTCTCGACGCCGACCCGTTCAGCGTGGATCCCTCGGGAGAATTCGAGGTTTCCGACGATCCGCTAGAAGGCGGCCCGGACCCGTTTGGAGACTCGGGCGCTCTGGGAGACCCATCGCTGTCGGACAGCGGGCCTCTCCTGCCTCAGCCCGAGCAACAGAGCATGACCCAGGACGGCGAGACGACGCCGATGGCGCAGGAGCGGTCCGAGCCTCCACTTGTGGAGGAGCCGATGGCCTGGGCCGAGCCCGCCCCTCCGGACGGTTACGAGGCGGCCGCAGGAGAGCCCTGGCCAGAGCCGGGGGAGCCCGAAGCGGTCCTCGAGGCTGCCATGGAAGAGGCCGAGCCCCCGGCCTTGGCCGGCGAGCGCCCCCCGGTCTCTCTCGACGCGGAGCTGGTACACGAGGTGCTGGAGAAGCTGGCCTGGGAGGCCTTCGGGCCCCTCTCCGAGCAGATCGTGCGCGAGGTGGTGCAGAAGGTGGAGGCCATTGCTTGGGAGGTTATTCCCCAGCTTGCCGAGCGCCTCATCCAGGCGGAGATCAAGCGGATGAAGGCGCACTCTTCCGAGTAGCTTCCCCCGCCGCTATATTGCGGCACCAATTGCAACGACGTCGATCGGCGGGACTCGGCGTTGTGCGTGTGCGCGCACCGCGGGGATCGCGCGGCGCTGCGCGAGGCGCGCGGGCTGGGCTCGATCCCCCGCCCGAATGTGAGGGCTCGGCTTGGCAAAGATGCCGCCACGGGAAACCTGGGTTTGGCTGGTCGAGGCGGCTCTCGCCGAAGATCTGGGCTCCGGCGACGTCACATCCCGGGCACTAATCCGGGCGGACCTCTCGAGCGCAGCCCACGTGGAGGTGCGCAAGTCCTCGATCCTCGCGGGGATGGAGGTGGCGCGCGAGGTCTTCGCCCGCAAGGACGCGGCCTGGGAGCCGACACGCCTGGATGGCGACCGGATCGAGGCCTGTACCCGGATCGCCACCGTTCGCGGCCCGGTGCGCGGGATCCTGGCGGCGGAGCGAACCGCGCTCAATTTCCTTCAGCGACTCTCCGGCATCGCCACTCTGACCCGGCGCTTCTGCGACGCGGTGCAGGGAACCCGCGCGACGATCGTCGACACGCGCAAGACGACGCCCGGCTGGCGAACCCTCGAGAAGTTCGCCGTGCGCTGTGGCGGCGGAACCAACCATCGCATGGGGCTGTACGACGGCATCCTTATCAAGGACAACCATATCCGGGTCGTCGGCTCCGTGGCGGATGCGGTCAAACGATTGAAGGCCCACAACCCTTCCGACCTGCGCCTTCAGGCCGAGGTCGAATCGCTGAGCCAGGCCCAGGAGGCCATCGAGGCCGGCGCCGATGCCTTGCTTCTCGACAATCGGACGCCGCCCGAGATTGCCGAGATCGTCGCCTTCACGAAGGGACGTGTGCTGCTCGAGGCCAGTGGAGGCATCACGCTGGCGAACGTCGCGGAGGTGGCGCGGACGGGCGTCGACCGGATCTCGGTGGGCGCCATCACGCACTCGGCCCCCGCCGCAGACATCGCTCTGGAATGGAACGCTCCCTCTTCGACCTGAGATCCCCTTGCCGCTGGGTCGGGTCCCGGTTGGATGTGTACCGCGAGGTGGATTCCACCAACGTGGTGGCCGAGCGGCTGGCCCAGCGCGGGGCGCCGGAGGGAACGCTGGTCGTGGCCGATGCGCAGCGCGCAGGTCGCGGCCGGCTGGGCCGGAGTTTTTTCTCACCGGGGCGCCACAGCGTCTATCTGTCGCTGTTGCTGCGCCCACGCATGGCGCCGGAGCATATCCACCAGCACGTCTTCGTCGCAGCGCTGGCCGTGGCCGAGAGCATCGCAGCCTGCCTGCCCTCCTCGGTGCCCCTCGAGATCAAGTGGCCCAACGACCTGCTCTTGGCTGGGCGCAAGACCAGCGGGATCAATCTGCCGGCCCAGCTCGAAGGCAACCGGGTGATCTCGCTCGTGCTGGGCATCGGGGTCAACGTGAACGTCCCGGAGGACGAGTTTCCGGCCGACCTCCGGCCGATCGCCACGAGCCTGCTCATCGCGGGCGGCAGGCCCGTGGACCGGGTGAGCTTTACCGAGACGTTGCTCGGACAGCTCGAAGTGGGCCTCGAGCGCTTGCGCCGCGAGGGTTTTGCCCGAGTCTTGGATCGATGGAAGAAATACTTCAGAATGCAGGGGGAGCGAGTGCGCGTAGGCGGCCCCGGTGTTTCCGAGCAAGTCGAGGGGGTCGTCGAGGGGGTGGACGCGGAGGGGGCACTCCTCGTGAGATCCGATCGAGCGCTGGAGCGCATCCTTGCAGGGGACGTGACCCTCGCGAGGAGGGAGACCTAGACGACCCATGCTGCTGGGGATCGACATCGGCAACAGCAATATCGTGCTGGGGGCTTTCGAAGGTTCGAAGCTGCTGCATCACTGGCGTTTGCCTTCCCACCAGCAATCCACATCGGATGAATTCGCGATCACGCTGCGCGCGCTCTTCGACCTGGTCGGCCTGAAGCCCGAGCAGGTGAGCGACTCGATCATCTCCTGCGTCGTGCCACCGCTGATCCCCATCTTCGAGCGCGCATGTACGAAGCTTTTTCACCGCGGGCCGCTCGTCGTCGGTCCCGGGATCCGAACCGGCATGCCGATCCGTGTGGATAATCCCCGCGAGGTCGGCGCGGACCGGATCGTTAATTCCGTGTGCGCTTATGAGCTCCTGGGCGGCCCGGTCATCGAGATCGACTTCGGCACCGCAACCAGCTTCGATTGCATCTCCAGGGCAGGCGAGTTTGTAGGGGGTGTGATTTTCCCGGGAATGCAGGTGGCCCTGGAAGCTCTGGTAAGCCGTGCTTCCAAGCTGTCGAGCGTAGAGATCGTCCGGCCTCCAAACGTGATCGGTCGGAACACGACGCACAGCCTGCAATCGGGAATGCTCTTCGGCTATGCGGGCATAGTCGACACCATGGTACGTCGGATGCGCACCGAGCTGGGCGAGGACACACGCGTCGTTGCGACCGGCGGCTTGGCACACTTGATCGCATCGGAGGCTGAAACGATTGAACGGGTGGAGCCTTACCTCACGCTGGAGGGACTCCGCCTGATCTTCGAGCGCAACCGCGAAGGTCCGACCGCGCGCCCGTGAGCGGAGCTCGCACCTGAAGTAGAGGAGAGCAAATGAGCGGCATCGATTCGACCCGGATCCGAAGCTTCGCGCTGATCGGCCACGGCGGAGATGGCAAGACGACCCTCGCGGATTGCGTCCTGATGGCTGCGGGCGTCACCAATCGGCTCGGTAGCGTGGAAGACGGATCCTCCTTCATAAACTACCTGCCCGAGGAGCGCAATCGACGGGTGACGATCTCGGCCGGGCTCTGCTCGTTCGATCACGACGGGTTTTCCTATACCCTGATCGACACGCCGGGTGACGCGAACTTCGTGGGCGAAACGCTGGGTGGCTTGCAGGCCGTCGACCACGCCATCTTGGTGCTCTCGGCTCAGGACGGGATGAAGCTGAGAAGCGAGAGAGCATACAAACTCGCGAGAGAGAGCGGCATCACGGCAACCGCTGTAGCCAACAAGATGGACCTCGAGCGTGCCGACCTCGACCCGTGGTCCCACCCCCAACAGCAGCCGCGGGGCACACCGCGACGGCAACACCACCACCCCCAACCCCACCACCAACAACCCCC
>DAOVBF010000187.1 GCA_030673955.1 Deltaproteobacteria bacterium | reverse complement strand
CTGGATCCAGGATCTGCCTGTATCCAACCCACGCTGTCGCCGCCATCTGGGGTTCCTGCCCGAGGGGACGTTCTTCCATGAGTACCTGACCGGGCGAGAACTCCTGGATTTCCACGCTCGTCTACTCGGAATCCCCCGTGCGGTCCGTCGCGAGCGCATCCCCCAGCTACTCGAGCGCGTCGGGATCCCGCATGCGGCCGACATGCGCATTCGCAGCTACTCGAAAGGTATGCGTCAGCGCGTGGGTCTCGCCCAGGCGCTGGTCGGAGATCCGGACCTGCTGATTCTGGACGAGCCGATGTCCGGTCTCGATCCACTCGGGCGGAAGGACGTCCGCGACCTGATCCTTTCGCTGCGCGACGAAGGGAAGACGATCTTCTTCTCCTCCCACATTCTGGCGGACGCAGAGATGATCTGCGATCAGGTGGCGATCATCGTGCGCGGCAAGATCGTCCACCAGGGCTATCTCGATGAGCTCCTGGGCCACGAGCTGAGCGGCGTGGAGCTGGTGGTGGAAGGGATCGACGAAAGCCTATTCGAAGAGATCAAGGGCGTTGCGCAGCGGGCGGTGGTTCAAGGTCCCCGCTTCTTGTTCGAGTTCGGAGACGAGTCGGAGGCTGAGAAGGCCCTCGATCGGATGCGGAGCGGACAGGGCCGGATCCGAAGCCTGGTTCCACGGCGCCGCAGCCTGGAGGATCTC
Source organism: Deltaproteobacteria bacterium (assembly GCA_030673955.1). Lineage (GTDB taxonomy): Bacteria > Myxococcota_A > UBA9160 > SZUA-336 > SZUA-336 > SMWZ01. The sequence goes on along the minus strand of DAOVBF010000187.1, from coordinate 3,227 downwards.
TTCGTCGAAGAGGCCAAGAAGGAGAAGAGCGCATGAGCGGCGTGAACCGGATTCTCGTGCTTGCGCACAACACCTACCGTGAGGCGGTACGGGAGAAGCTGCTCTACAATCTCCTCGCCTTTGCGGCATTGATGATCGCAAGTTCGATCATACTCGCGAAGATCCACCTCGGGTATGACGAGCGGATCTACTACGATGTGGGCCTGGCTGCCATCGCGCTCTTCGGCGTGCTGATCGCGATCTTCGTTGGGATTAACCTGGTCTATCGCGAGCTCGCGCAGAAGACGGTCTACACGATGCTCGCAAAGCCTGTCCACCGCTGGGAGTTCGTGACCGGCAAGTACCTGGGTCTGGTGTTCCTATTGGCGCTCGAGATCGCACTCATGAGCTGCTTCTTCCTGACCGTGGTCTGGTACAAGGACACGGAATTCCCGATCCAGCTGGTCTACGCGATCGGCCTCATCTTCATGGAGCTCGTCTTGATCACGGCAGTGGCCCTCTTCTTCTCGAGCTTCACCACGCCGTATCTCGCCGCGATGTGCACCGTGGGTCTCTGGATGATCGGCCACCTGCTGGGGGACATTCGACATTTCGGGAACCTTCCGGATGCCGCGCATCTCAAGCCCTTTACGGAAGCGCTGTACTGGGGCTTGCCGAACCTCGACCGGCTCGATATCAAGGGTCCGGCTGCGGCGGGTGAGGTGATCGAGATCGGTACGGTTCTGCAGAGAGCGCTTTATGCCTCGCTCTATTCCGGGCTCTTGCTCTGCGGAGCGGTTGTCCTTTTCCGGCGCCGGGATTTCCGCTAGTCAGACGCTACTGTGAGGAACGCGAGCGGGGCCGTGCTTTCGCGATGAATTTACGAGGCAGGGTCCGGTCACCGGCCGGGCAAGCTCGGCTCCCGAGGCGCGAGGTCTACGTTGTCCGTTGTCACTGAGCTACCGTGGGGCGTTCTCGTCGTGATCGTGTTCGTCCTGGGCGCGACGATCGGAAGCTTTCTCAACGTTGTCATCTACCGGCTCCCGCGAGGCGAGTCGTTGGTGCACCCGGCATCCCGTTGTCCCGCCTGTGGGAGCGCGATTCCCGCCTGGGCCAATATCCCCATCGTGAGCTACCTGGCGCTGCGCGGCAAATGCGTGGCGTGCAAGGCGAAGATCTCGCTCCGCTACCCGCTCGTCGAAGCCGCAACCGCTCTGCTCTTTACCGCGCTGTTTCTCGGCTGGGGCTTCGAGTCACGCCTCCTGGTGGACTGGGCGTTAGGTGCGGCGCTCATAGCGGTCATCTTCATTGATGCGGAGCATCAGATTATCCCCAACGCGATCACGCTCCCCGGCATCCCCATCGGGCTCGCGTGTGCCTGGTGGTTTCCCGTGCCCCCGGGGATTGCCGATGCGCTGCTCGGGCTCGTCATCGCGGGCGGCATCATGTGGGCGGTTGCCGCCAGCTATGAGTGGTGGACGGGCCGCGTCGGCCTGGGGATGGGAGACGTGAAGCTCGTCGCAATGCTGGCCAGCTTCCTGGGCCTCCAGGCGGTGCTTGGGGTCCTCGTGGTCGGCTCGTTCCTGGGCCTGGGACAGGCGCTCGTGTTGATGCTCTTCAGAGGGGCTGGGCGCTTCACGCGCATCCCCTTCGGTCCCGCGCTGGCCGCGGCGGGGATCCTGCATCTTTTCGATCCCGACTTCCTTCCCAGGCTATTGGGTCAGCTGTGAGCTTGCGCGCGCGCCGGGAGGGTCTGCAATTCGAGATCATCACGAATCTCTTTGTCATCGTGCTAACGGGGCTCACGATCGTTGCTGTGGTCATGGGTGCCCTTGCTGCGCAAACAGTGGACCGCGCTGCGCTTGCGCAGCTCCGCATGGGCGCGCGACAGCTCGAACGTGCGATGGCCTGGGGATCGCCCCGTCTGGAGGATCTCGCAGCGCTCGTCCGCACGTTGACGCCTCGCACGCTCGGCGGCCATTGGACGGTGGTCGACGGGCGCGGCCGCGATCTGGCGGGTGGTCCGGGCATGACGCAGCCCGTCGCCGAGCTTCTCGAACTGTCGCGAATGGCGCGACGCACGGGAGAGGCGCTTCAGGGTGGAGGTTTCCCGCTCCAGGACCGGGTGCTGGCCGTCCACGTCGTGACCCCCGCCGGTGAGAGGGGATCGCTTGTTGGCCGGGTATCGAAGCAGGAGCTCACGCGACGGCTGCTGCCGATCCTCCGTTCGGGCGCGTGGTTGCTGGTGATCGCGGCCAGCGTGTTTGTCGCATTCGGCTCCTATCTGCTCCATCGACGCATCGTACGACCCCTGCAACGGCTCTCTCTTGCAACGCGTCAGGTCGCGGCGGGAAATCTGAGTGTTTCCACCGAAATATCGGGTTCGGATGAGCTCGCGGAGCTGGCGCGGAACTTCAACCACATGGCCGAGTCACTCGCGCGCGAGCACGAGGCTCTCAGGCGAGCCCATCGCTCTCTGTCCCAGAGCGAGCGCCTGGCCGGGGTCGGGCGGTTGGCCGCCGGGGTCGCGCACGAGGTGGGCAATCCCGTGACGGCCATCCTGGGCTATGCCGACCTGCTACTGCGCGAGACGGAGCTCTCCAGCCGTGGTCGTGAGGCCAGCGAGCGGGTTCGCGATGAGGCCCTTCGCGTACGCACACTTGTGCGAGAGCTGCTTGACCTCAGCCGTTCGGACGCAATCAACCTTCAGCCACTCTCCTTGAGCGGGGTGCTGGAGCGTGTTGCCGAGCGAATGCGCCCCCAGAAGCTTCTCGCAGGTGTGGAGCTCGTGATCGAGATCGAGCTGGAACTCGCCGCGGTGCGGACGGACGCACGTCGCGTCGAGCAGATCCTCGTGAACCTGATCGAGAACGCGGGCTTTGCCGTGCGGGGGCAGGTTCCTCGCCGGATCGAGCTGCGTGCCTATCGGACCCAAGCTCAGCTCCAGCCCGCGCGGCGCCGGGACGACCAAGTGGAGCCTTCGTTTGTGAGCATGCGGGCGCCCGATGCCGTGGCCCTGGCTGTGATCGACAACGGGCCAGGGATCGATCCCGAGGATCTGCCCCAGCTATTCGACCCCTTCTTTACGACGAAGGAGCCGGGGGAGGGGACGGGCCTGGGCCTCTGGAACTGTTACCGCATCGCGGAGCTTCTCGGCGGTCGGCTCGAAGCCGAGAGCGAGCCGGGTCGGACCTGCTTCAGCCTCGTGCTGCCTACGACCGATACGAGAGCTGGAGATGTCCAACCGC
>DAOVBF010000116.1 GCA_030673955.1 Deltaproteobacteria bacterium | reverse complement strand
GGGGATGAAGAGTTCCAACTACATCATCGCCATCAACAAGGATCCCGACGCCCCCATCTTCGAAGTCGCCGACATCGGTATCGTCGGCGACCTCTTCGAGTACGTCCCCGCGCTCACCAAGGCGCTGAACGAGGCGAAGGGGCACTGAGGCCTGCGACGGAGCCGAGTCGGTCTCACGCGGCGACCTGAGCGATACGATGTCGGAACGGAAACGCCCTGAAGCACATGGGTACCCACGCGAGCCTGGGCGAGCGAGCGTATCCCGTGTGCTGAGCCGGGAGCAGGCTCGAGCCTTCTACGATCGGTTCGGAGCCAAGCAGGACACCCAGCGGTTCTACGAGGATCCGGCGACGCGGGACCTCGTCGCACATGCGGACCTCAAGAGCGCCGAGCACGTCTTCGAATTCGGCTGCGGAACCGGACGCTTCGCGCACGATATCCTGTCCCATCACCTCCCGCCGGGAGCTTCCTACCGAGGGGTCGACCTCAGCTCCACGATGGTGCGGCTTGCGCGCGAGCGGCTCACGCCGTTCGGAGAGCGCGCCAAGCTCGAGCAGAGCGACGGCTCGCCGTGGATCCACGCGCCGGATGCTTCGTTGGATCGGCTCATCTCCAATTACGTACTCGACCTGCTTTCCGAAGAGGACATGCGTCTGTTCGTGGCTGATGCGCATCGCGCACTCAAACCCGAGGGACGGCTCTGCCTGGTGAGCCTCACCTGGGGCTCGACGCCGCTGTCCCGTCTCGTGACGTGGGGTTGGGTGCGGATTCACGCCCTGCGTCCGAGCCTCGTCGGAGGTTGCAGACCGATCGAGCTGCTGGACCTCCTCCCCGACACGAGCTGGCGAATCGAGCACCGGAACGTGCTGACGCCGTTCGGGGTAACGTCGGAGATCGTCGTCGCCGCGAAGCTGTAGAGCCGGGATCCGCGAGTCAGCTACCGCAAGCGGCGCGATAGCGCCGTGCGCAGCGAGCGGAACGCGAGGCTAGGAGAGCCAGCTGAGACAGCCCGCCTGCTTCAAGATCGGATCCAACTCGGACTTGTCGGGCAGCGCGGCATACCGCGCGCGCAGCGCTGCCAGGGACTTGGCGTGGTACTTCTGCGTGCTCTGCGTGAAGGGCTGCCCCTCGATCTCCACCGTGAACTCGGGCTCGCTCCGGGCCAAGGCGCGCGCGTTGGCGTCGGACCACGGCAGGAAGACCCCACCCACCTCCTCCCGAAGCAATGGAAGCAGGGTCGACTCGAGGGCGTCCCAGCTCTCGAACTCGCCCTCGTTCTCGGGATCGAGCATACGTTCGATCCAGGCGTTGACGCGTGGAGCCTCGCTCTCGAGGAGGGCCGACGGCGTCGGATCGGTCGAGCACTGGTAGAGCTGGGGCGCCAGCCCGAAATCGGCCAGGGCCGGGGGCTTCGGATGAACGGACGGCTCCAGGTACAGCTGCTCCATCCTCTCGATGATCGGGGTGGAGTCCTGCAGCGCCGCTGCAGGCCCATTCTACGGAGTCGGTAAAGGCGATGTCGACTGGAGGGCTTTGGCGTGGTCAGTCGCTGGTGAGAAGACGGATCAGAGGGACTTCCCCGGGCGCACGCATGCGAATCGGAAGCCAGGTCGTTCCGGCGCCGCCGCTGACGTAGAGCTGCGCACCGTCTTCCTCGAACCTCCCGTGCCAGTATCCCAGGCGCGTGCGACGCAACGGGGTTTGACCAAAGAAGGTGATCTGCCCTGCGTGCGTGTGCCCGGAGAGGGTGAGGTCGACACCGACGTATGACGCCTCATGGAAGAGGTCGGGATGATGGGCTAGCAGCAGAATGGGTTCCTCCTCCCTCGCGTCGCGCAGAGCCGCGGCCAGGTCGGGCTGCCCTAAACTCAGGTCGTCCACACCCGCAAGCCAGAGACTCTCCCCGTTGCGGCGCAGGCGTCGTCCTGCGTTGATCAGAATTTCGACGCCGTGCTCCTCCAAGGTGCTGCGCCACAGATTGAGACCGGGTTCGACGTCGCACTCGTGGTTCCCGGGGACGGCACACATGCCCATGGGCGGTCGTAGGAGACTCAGTGCCTTCCCGAGCAGGAGCACCTGCTCCGGGCGATGCTCGATGAGATCGCCCCCCAGGCAGACGAGGTCCGGCTCGTGTCGAGCGACCCGCTCGAAGATCCGGCACAGATCCCGCTCCGTCATGAAGCTTCCCGCATGCAGGTCCGAAACGTAGGCGATCCGCAGGCCATGAAGCCCCGGGCCGCCGCGCCCGATCCGTAGCTCGATCTCGCTGAAGACGAGGCCACGCTCCAGACGCCGTCGCAGCAAGAGGCCGGGCGGCAGCGGATACAGCGCTTCGCTCAGGCGCAGCAGAAGGTGCTCCACGCCGTGCGCAATGGGCCCCTTTCTGCGGCTGAGTCGGCCTGGGGGCAAGGGCGCCTGGGGGCGGCTCTCGAGGGGTCGGCGAATCGGCCTCAGCTTTGGCTCCACGGCAGCATCATCCTGGTACTCGAGAAGCGTTATCGGCTGGTGTCTCAGATCCGTGAGTCTCCCGGTCCCACCCCGCTGCAGCCCTGGCAAAGCGCTTCCACATGAGGCACTTCAAGATCATATCAGAGAGGCCGTCCGTGGACCCGTGCGAGCGTTGTTCCATATCGGCACAGCCTGGAGGCTCTTTTCATCTTTTCGCCCCCGCTCTATGCTGGCAGGAGGCCGCGCTGGAGCGGGAAGGCGGAGGAAAAGGCAATGGAGCTCGGACGACTCGGCGTATGGTTTTTCACCGACGCGCTCCCGGTTCAGCAAGCGGCGGACTTCGCGCGTCGTGTCGAGGCGCTGCGCTACTCGGCGCTCTGGATCCCCGAAGTCCTCGGACGGGAGCCGTTGGCCCATGCCTCCTGGCTCTTAGCGAACACGCAGCGCCTGATCGTGGCGACCGGCATCGCCAACATCTACGCGCGCGACGCCAACACCGCGGCCCAGGGCCAGCGGACGCTTGCAGAGCAATCCGGCGGGCGCTTTCTGCTGGGCCTGGGCGTATCGCACGTCCCGATGGTGGAGGGTCTTCGCGGACACAAGTACGAGCGTCCGGTGGCCACGATGCGCGCTTATCTCGAGCGCATGGAGAAGGCACCGTACGGCGCGGTCCGTCCGAGTGAGGCGCCCCCGACCGTGATCGCCGCGCTGGGTCCGAAGATGCTGGCGCTGGCCGCGGAAAAGACACGCGGAGCGCATCCCTATCTGGTGCCGCCCGAGCACACGGCGCAAGCGCGTGAGATTCTCGGACCCGACGCCTGGCTCTGCACCGAGCAGAAGGTTCTTCTCGTGACGGATCCCTCGAAGGCGCGCGCCGTTGCACGCCAGGCGATCGCCGTGTATCTGGGTTTGGTGAACTACCGTCGGAACCTGATGCGACTCGGGTTTACGGAGTCTGACCTCGACGCCGGGGGCAGCGATCGCCTCGCAGACGCGCTCGTCGCGTGGGGGGACGAGAAGCGCATCGCGGATCGAGTGCAAGCGCACCTCGATGCGGGCGCCACCCAAGTCTGCATCCAGCCGCTCCACCCGGAGGGCCAGCCTCAGCCCGACCTGCGGATCCTCGAGGCCCTCGCACCATCTTAGCCGGGCAGAACGGTCACCTTGATCGCGCCGCTGCGCTTGTCTAGCGCACACTTGAAAGCGTCGTTCAGCGATGCGAGCCGGAACTGATGGGTCTGGAGTAGCTCAAGCTCCCGGCGGTAGCGGGGCAGGAGATCCACCGCCGCCCGAAACTCGGATCCATGTTGGCCAACACCATAGGTGTTCGAGCCGATCACGCTGATCTCCTTGGCCAGGAGCTCCAGCGCATTGAGCAAAGTCCCACCGAAGAATACGCCCAGCACCACCACCCGCCCCGCGGGACGGCAGAAATGCACCGCCTGGCTGAGGGTGTCGCCGACACCCCCGACCGTCTCGATCACCACATCGGGCGAGAACTCGTTTGCCCAGCTCGCCGCGTCCGTCTCAGAGAGCGGCTCCAGCTCCAGGCGCCGCGCCGCATCCCGTTGGTGCGGATAGCGCGCGGTGACGGCGACGCGCGCGGCACGATCGCGCGCAAGCAACCCCGCCAGGAGGCCGATGCGACCGGCCCCGAGGACGAGCACGCGGCTGCTCGCATCGACGCGCCCCAGGTGAACGGCCCGCACGGCCACGGCGAGAGGCTCGGCCAGGGACGCCACCAGCGGCGGAACAGATGCATCCACGGGGTGGAGGCTGGAGGGCGGGACGTCCACGAAATCGGCCAACCCCCCGGGCTCGTCGAGTCCGATGACCCGGCCCGAGGAACAGAGGTGGCGGTTTCCCGAGCTGCACAAGTCACATGCACCGCACCAGATCCGCGGCTCCACCGCATACAGGCCTTCGGCCAGACCCCGCGGACCCTCGAGCGGTAGCCCGACCAGCTCGTGGCCGGGCACACTGCCTTCGGGCGGCGGCATCTCCCGGCGGTAGAGGTGGAGATCCGTGCCGCAGATTCCGTTGGCCAGAACGCGGAGACGGACCCAGCCCTCGCGGAGCGGTCCCGGTTTTACAGGGACCAGCTCGATTCCGTCCTGGGTCCAGCGGGCCTGCTGCATCGATCCCTCCCGTCCCGGCACGTTTCAGCGGATGATCCGAGGGTTTGAGTCTAGCGTTGTTCGATTGGAACAGACGACCGTCACTTTGACAGGCTAGTCCTCGACGAAGGGGTTTGCGGCGTCGGTGGTGAGGACCTGCTTCAGGACCTTGCCCGCGGCGTTGCGGGGAAGCGGCTTCGAGCGCAGCTCCCAGTGGGCGGGCACCTTGAAGTAGGCAAGCTTTTCCGCCACCCACCTCGCGAGCTCATCGGTCACGAGCTTCGCGCCCCTGCACGGTACGAGGATCGCTTTCACCTCCTGCCCGAGCTCGGGATGATCGACGCCCACGACTGCCGCTTCCTCGACGTCAGGGTGTACCTCGAGACGCTGCTCGATCTCGGTCGGGTAGATGTTCTCCGAGCCGCGCAGGATCATGTCGCGCGCACGGGAGTTGATGTACAAACGCCCTTCCTCCAAGCGTCCGATGTCGCCCGTGTGCAGCCAGCGGCCGGGCCGGATCGTGGCCTTGCTCTCCTCCGGGCGGCGCCAGTACTCGCGCATGACTAGAGGACCACGCAGGCAGACCTCGCCCTCCTGGCCCTCGGGGAGCGGCTTGCCGTCGGGATCGCGGATCTCCACCTGCACCGTTGGTAGAGGTCGGCCGGCCGAGTCCGGATACTTCTCCAGAGAAGCCGCTCGTATCCGTCGTCGTCCC